>NZ_JBEXWK010000025.1:0-49402 GCF_040629815.1 Streptomyces sp. NPDC005878 | reverse complement strand
GGCCCCCAGAACCCCGTCCCCCTTAGGGACGCGGGGAACTGCGCGAGCAACCGACCACCGGCCCGCAGACGAAGTCCGGCCCGTTAAGGGGCGCGGGGAACTGCGCGACCAGCCCACCACCGGCCCGCAGATGAACCCCAGGCCTGCGCGAGCAACCCACCACCGGCCCGCAGACGAACCCCAAGCCTGAAAGGGGCGCGGGGAACTGCGCGAGCAACCCATCACCCACCCGCAGACGAACCCCCGGCCCATCCGGGGCGCGCCCTTGGCCCACATCTGGCGGGCGTCCGTTTCGTCGGGTTTGTTCTGTCGTGGCCGGGTAAAGGCTTAGGTAAAGTAAGGACCCAGGTGCGCCGGGAAGTCTGGTCGGCAATGTGGTTTGCCATGCCCGCCGAGCTCAGCCGAACCGAGTTCAGCCGTACCGGACCGGAGGTCACCGCCCGTGGTCGCGCCCGACACCCTCAAGGACAGCCGCCGGAAGTTCCTCGGGCGGCTCTCGCTGCCCGAGCGGAACTACGTCGCCGAGGCGCTGCGCGCCGAGACCGTCGGCGGAGTGCTGCTCCTCGTCGCCGCGATCGCCGCGTTGATCTGGGCCAATGTGTGGGGCGGCAGCTACGCCGACGTCCAGGGCTTCCACGTCGGCGTCGGCTCCCTCGGGCTCGACCTCTCCCTCCAGCACTGGGCCGCCGACGGCCTCCTCGCCGTCTTCTTCTTCGTCGCCGGCATCGAGCTCAAGCGTGAGCTCGTCGCCGGTGAGCTGCGCGACCGCAAGGCCGCCGCGCTGCCCGTGATCGCCGCGCTCTGCGGAATGGCGGTGCCCGCCCTCGTCTACGCGCTGGTCAACGCCGTGGGCGGCGGCGCGATGGACGGCTGGGCCGTGCCCACCGCCACCGACATCGCCTTCGCGCTCGCCGTGCTCGCGGTCATCGGCACCTCGCTGCCCAGCGCCCTGCGCGCGTTCCTGCTCACGCTCGCCGTCGTGGACGACCTCTTCGCGATCCTCATCATCGCCGTCTTCTTCACCACGGAGATCGACTTCGTGGCACTCGGCGGCGCGTTCGCGGGTCTCGCCCTGTTCTGGGTGCTGCTGCGCACGGGCGTGCGCGGCTGGTACGTGTACGTACCGCTGGCGCTGGTCGTCTGGGGGCTGATGTACAACAGCGGCGTCCACTCCACCATCGCGGGCGTCGCCATGGGGCTGATGCTGCGCTGCACCCGCCGCGAGGGCGAGGAGCACTCCCCGGGCGAGCACATCGAGCACCTGGTGCGCCCCCTCTCCGCCGGGCTCGCCGTGCCGCTCTTCGCCCTGATGTCGGCCGGGGTCGGGGTCAGCGGCGGGGCGCTCGCGGATGTCTTCACCCGGCCCGAGACGCTCGGCGTGGTGCTCGGTCTGGTGGTCGGCAAGGCGGTGGGCATCTTCGGCGGGACGTGGTGCGCCGCGCGGTTCACCAGGGCGGAGCTCAACGAGGACCTCGCCTGGGCGGACGTCTTCGCGGTGGCGGCGCTCGCCGGGATCGGCTTCACCGTCTCGCTGCTCATCGGCGAGCTGGCCTTCGACGGCGAGGGTGCGCTCGCGGACGAGATCAAGGCGGCCGTCCTGACCGGCTCGCTGATCGCGGCCGTCTTCGCCACCGTCCTGCTGAAGCTGCGCGTACGCCGCTACCGCGCGCTCGTCGACGAGGAGGAGCGCGACGACGACCACGACGGCATCCCGGATGTGTACGAACAGCACAATCCGGCCTACCACCTGCGGATGGCCGTCCTCTACGAGGCGAAGGCCGCCGAGCACCGCCGCCTCGCGCAAGTGGCGGGGGCGGGGAGCGACGAGGCCGACCGTCCGGCATGATCTGACATCTGGGCCGGAGAAGGACATCTGGGCCGGGAGATGACGGGACCGGAGAGAGAAGAGGGAGTCAGCGAATGAGCGACCCCAGCAACACCGCCGTCGGCGGCGCCGACCGCAGCCTCGGCCAGCTGGTCGCCTCGGCGACGGCCGAGATGTCCGCGCTGGTGCACGACGAGATCGCGCTCGCCAAGGCGGAGCTGCGCCAGGACGTCAAGCGCGGGGCGATCGGTGGCCTCGCCATCAGTACGGCGGGCGTGTTCGCCCTGTTCTCGCTGCCGGTGCTGAGCTTCGCGGCGGCGTACGGGATCCACAACCTGGGCCTCGGCCTCGCCTGGTCGTTCCTGATCGTGGGCGGGGCGTTCCTGCTGCTCGCGGGCCTGCTCGCGCTGCTGTCGGTGTCCAAGTTCAAGAAGGTCAAGCCGCCGGAGAAGTCCATCGCCTCGGCCAAGCAGACCGCCGCCGTGCTCGGGGGCGTCAAGCCGCATCCCCGCCCGGTCACGGAGCAGACCCCGGCTGTGGCACGCTCGTCTGCATGACCGCACCTGATACCGGTACCGGCGCCACGGGCAGCCCCGGCGGCACGGGCAGCCCTGTCCGCATCGATGGTCCCTGGACACACAGGGACGTAGCGGCCAATGGTGCGCGCTTCCACATCGCGGAGCTGGGTGACGGTCCGCTGGTGTTGCTGCTCCACGGCTTCCCGCAGTTCTGGTGGACGTGGCGGCACCAGCTGACCGCCCTCGCCGACGCCGGTTTCCGGGCGGTCGCGATGGACCTGCGGGGCGTCGGCGGCAGCGACCGCACCCCGCGGGGCTACGACCCGGCCAACCTCGCGCTGGACATCACCGGCGTCGTACGGTCGCTGGGCGAGCCCGACGCGGCGCTGGTCGGCCACGACCTGGGCGGCTATCTGGCGTGGACGGCGGCCGTGATGCGGCCCAAGCTGGTGCGCCGCCTGGTGGTGTCGTCGATGCCGCACCCCCGGCGCTGGCGCTCCGCGATGCTCTCCGACTTCGCGCAGTCGCGGGCCGGTTCGTACATCTGGGGCTTCCAGCGGCCGTGGCTGCCGGAGCGCCGGCTCGTCGCGGACGACGCGGAGCTGGTGGGGCGGCTGGTGCGGGAGTGGTCGGGTCCGCTGGCGCCCGAGGACGAGGCCGTGGAGACGTACCGGCGGGCGATGACCATCCCCTCGACCGCGCACTGCTCGATCGAGCCGTACCGCTGGATGGTGCGCTCGCTGGCCCGGCCCGACGGCATCCAGTTCAACCGCCGGATGAAGCGGCCGGTACGGGTACCGACGCTGCATCTGCACGGTTCGCTCGACCCGGTGATGCGCACCCGCAGCGCGGCGGGCTCCGGCGAGTACGTCGAAGCCCCCTACCGCTGGCGGCTGTTCGACGGGCTGGGGCACTTCCCGCACGAGGAGGACCCGGCCGCGTTCTCGTCCGAGCTGGTGAACTGGCTGAAGGACCCCGAGCCCGACCGCTAGCGCCGCCGGCCCGTCGCCCCGGCCGGCGGGGCTGCGGCGGGCTGCGGCGGGGCCGTCCGGGGAGCGGACGGGAACGTTTGTCTGACGAACAGCCAAATGCCCGGCGCATAGGCCAATTGGCCGCCCGAGTCGCGGTTACCGACCTTGGGCCCCGGGCAGACGTCGGGGTATGGGCTGGACGCACGACTACGGTGACGCAGCACGCAACCGCCGCTCGGCCACCGCGCCGATTTCGCACGAGAGGGGTGGCCCGCAGGCTCAGGGCCATGATCCCCAACTCGGCATTCCGCGTATCCTCCGTCGCCGGGCCCGCTGGGTCTCGGCCCGGCTGCGCCACTCGCGCACGTAGGACGCGCCCCGGACGCCCGGCGTCCGCACGGGATCACCGGCGCAGGTACGCGAGCCCCGGGTGCGCGTCCCGGTAGCCGTCCAGGAGGCGGTGGGCCACCTGGACGGAGTCGACCAGCGGGTGCAGGGCGAAGGCCTTCACCGCCGCCCGCGCCGACCCGCCCTCGGCGGCCTCCAGGACACACCGCTCGACCGCCTTCACCGCGCTGACCAGGCCCGCCTCATGGCCCGTCAGCTGGGTGACGGGCAGCGCGCGCGGGCCCGACGCGTCGACGCGGCACGGGATCTCGACGACCGCCTCGGCGTCGAGGGCGTGCAGCGAGGCGCCGTTGGGGACGTTCAGGATCAGCGTCGCCGGTTCGTCGCGCGCGATCGCCCGCATCAGCGCCAGCGCGACGTTCTCGTACCCGCCCGACTCCAGGTCGTCCGGCGCCCGCTCGCCCGCGCCCGAGACCTCCCGGTTCTCGGACATGTACGTGGCCTCGCGCTCGGCGCGAGTGCGGTCCCAGGCGTCCCACGCCCGCTCGCGCCCGTCCGGGGACTCGGCAAGGCCCGCGTAGAAGCGCTCCTGCTGGCCGAGGAGGAAGGCACCCCGGGTGAGCTCCGCCTGCCGGTACGCGGCGACGGCCTCGCGGTTGAAGTAGTAGTAGTGCAGGTACTCGTTGGGCACCGAGCCCAGGGAGCGCAGCCAGTCGGCGCCGAAGAGCCGGCCCTCCTCGAACGAGGTCAGCAGCGCGTCGTTCGCGAACAGCCGCGGCAGCACGTCCTGTTCGTCCTCGTAGAGGCCGTGCAGCCAGCCCAGGTGGTTCAGGCCCGCGTAGTCCAGCCGCACGGCGTCCGGGTCGGCGCCGACCGTACGGGCCACGCGGCGGGCCAGGCCGACCGGTGAGTCGCAGATCCCGATGACCCGGTCGCCCAAGTGGCGGGCCATGGCCTCGGTGACGAGGCCGGCCGGGTTGGTGAAGTTGATGACCCACGCGTCCGGCGCGAGCGCCTTGATCCGGCGGGCGAGGCCGTCCGCCACGGGCACGGTCCGCAGGCCGTACGCGATCCCGCCCGCGCCGACCGTCTCCTGGCCCAGGACGCCCTCGGCGAGCGCGATCCGCTCGTCCGCCGCCCGGCCCGCGAGGCCGCCGACGCGGATCGCGGAGAAGACGAAGTCGGCGCCGCGCAGCGCCTCGTCCGGATCGGTCACCGCCCGGACGGCCGGGGCGTCCGCGGCGCCGCGCGCCTGGTCCGCGAGGACCCGGGCGATGGCGGCGAGCCGGGCCGCGTCCACGTCGTACAGCGTGACCTCGGTGATCCGGCCCGGGGCGTGGTCGCGCAGCAGGGCGCCGTACACGAGCGGCACGCGGAAACCGCCGCCGCCGAGGATCGTCAGTCGCATTCCGGCCTCTTCGGGGAGTCGGGGTCAGCGGGGAGTCGGGGCCGGCGGGACGCCGGGTCAGGGGGCGCCGGGTCAGGGGGGCGGCGCGGCGGCCTTCACAGGGCGCACTGCTGGCTGTCCACCTGCTGGTTGGCGGTGCGGCCCAGCTGGATGTCCTCGCGGATCTCGTTCGCCGTCAGCGCGTACCCGGTGTTGGGGTCGTCGAGGGACTTGGCGAAGACCACTCCGTAGACCTTGCCGTCGGGGGTGAGCAGGGGACCGCCGGAGTTGCCGGGGCGGACCGTGGTGAACAGCGAGTAGACCTCGCGGGTGACCGTGCCGCGGTGGTAGATGTCCGGGCCGGGCGGGGTGATCCGGCCGCGCACACGGGCGGCGCGCACGTCGTACGGCTGGTCCTCGGGGAAGCCCGCGACGATCGCGCCGCTGCCGCTGTGCGCCTGCTGCGCGGCGAAGCGCAGCACCGGGGCCTTCAGGTCCGGCACGTCCAGGACCGCGATGTCGCGGCGCCAGTCGTAGACGACGACCGTCGCGTCGTACGTCCGCCCCTGACCGCCTATCTGGATCTTGGGGTCGGACACGCCGCCCACCACATGGGCGTTGGTCATCACCCGGCGCTCGGCGAAGACGAAGCCGGTGCCCTCCAGGCGCTTGCCGCAGCTCGGCGCGGTGCCGGTGACCTTGACGATCGAGCGCTTGGCGGTGGACGCGACCGGGCTGGTGGCCAGCGCCTGGTCGGGGGGCGGGACCTTGGTGATCGACTCGTTGGTGAACGGGGCGAAGACCTGCGGCAGCCCGTTCTGCGCGAGCATCGAGGAGAAGTCCGAGAACCAGGTGTAGGCCTGCTGGGGCATCGCCTTGTCGACGCCGCGCAGGATGCGGGAGTCGTTGACCGCCCTGCCCAGCGCGTTCCCCCGGCCGGAGGCGTCCTGGGGGTCGGCGAGCGGGGCGAGCGCGGTGCCGATCAGCCAGGCGACCAGGAGCATCGCGACGACGTTGACCAGCGCGCCGCCGGTGGCGTCCAGGGCGCGCGCGGGCGACCAGGTGATGTGCTGGCGCAGCTTGTTGCCCAAGTGGGTGGTGAAGGCCTGGCCCACGGAGGCGCAGACGATCACGACGACGACCGCCACGATGGCGGCGGTGGTCGACACGTCCCGCTTGTCCGTCAGCTGGTCCCAGATGACCGGCAGCAGATACACGGCGATGAGACCACCGCCGAGGAAGCCGATCACCGACAGGATGCCGACGACGAAGCCCTGGCGGTAGCCGACGATCGCGAACCACACGGCGGCGACCAGCAACAGGATGTCCAGCACGTTCACGGGGTCAGCCTGTCACGCGTGCCAGTCGAGCGGGACCCGGCGGGTGCGATCCCAGGGGCGCTCCCAGCCCGCGAAGTGCAGCAGCCGGTCGATCACCCCGGCCGTGAAGCCCCACACGAGGGCGGATTCGACCAGAAAGGCCGGTCCTGCGTGGCCCCGGGGGTGGACCGCGGTGGCCCGGTTGGCCGGGTCCGTGAGATCCGCCACGGGGACGGTGAAGACCCGGGCGGTCTCCGCCGCGTCCACCGCGCGCACCTCGGTGCGCTCGCGCCACCAGCCGAGGACCGGAGTCACCACGAAACCGCTCACCGGGATGTAGAGCCGGGGCAGCACGCCGAAGATCTGCACCCCGTCGGGGTCCAGGCCGGTCTCCTCCTCGGCCTCGCGCAGGGCGGCGCGCAGTGGCCCGGTGGTCCGGGGGTCGCCGTCCTCGGGGTCCAGGGCGCCGCCGGGGAAGGAGGGCTGGCCGCCGTGCGAGCGCAGCTGGCTGGCGCGCTCCATGAGCAGCAGCTCGGGCCCGGCCGGGCCTTCGCCGAAGAGGACCAGCACGGCGGACTGGCGTCCCGCGCCGTCCTCCGGCGGCAGGAAGCGGCTGAGCTGGAGCGGCTCGATGCGATCGGCGGCGCTCGCGACCGGGCCGAGCCACTCGGGCAGCCCGTCACGGCTCACGGCGGGCCCGTGGGGACCGTCGCCGCCCCCGGAGGCGGCCGGGCCGCCCTGACCGCTCCCGTACGCCCTGCTGGGGGCGCTGGGGCCGCTGGCCCTGCTGGGGCCACTGGTTCTCTTGGGGCCGCTGGGCCCACTGGTCCTGCTGGTGTCACTCGCGTGCGTCATGGGCACCCCCGTCGTCCACCGGTCACAACGTCCGGGCCGGTCGCGTTCGTTCCGGCATCCCTCGGCTCATGGGCGCCGCGTCATCCGGCCCCCAGCGGCGGGGCCGGGCGCCCGGGGTAGTCCGGGGGCGGGGAGAGCCGCTGGCCGGGGAAGCCGCCCTTCTCGTACTTCAGAAGCTTCCTGGCCTTCTCCGGGTCCGTCTCGCCCTCCCCGTACGCCGGGCAGAGCGGGGCGATGGGGCAGGCGCCGCAGGCGGGCTTGCGGGCGTGGCAGATGCGGCGGCCGTGGAAGATGACGCGGTGCGAGAGCATCGTCCACTCGCTCTTGGGGAAGATCCCCGCGACGACGGCCTCGACCTTGACCGGGTCCTCCTCGTCGGTCCACTTCCAGCGCCGGACCAGCCGCCCGAAGTGCGTGTCGACGGTGAGACCGGGGACACCGAAGGCGTTGCCCAGCACCACGTTGGCCGTCTTGCGGCCGACTCCCGGGAGCTTCACCAGGTCTTCCAGGCGCCCGGGCACCTCGCCCCCGAACTCGTCGCGCAGGGCGACCGCGAGACCCATGATCGACTTGGTCTTGGCGCGGAAGAACCCGGTCGGCCGGATCAGCTCCTCGACCGCCTCCGGGTCGGCCGCGGCCAGCTCCTCCAGGGTCGGATACGCGGCGAACAGCGCGGGCGTGGTCTGGTTGACCCGCAGGTCGGTCGTCTGGGCCGACAGGACCGTGGCGACCAGCAGCTCGAAGGGGTTGCGGAAGTCGAGCTCCGGGTGGGCGTACGGATACACCTCCGCCAGCTCCCGGTTGATCCGGCGGGCGCGGCGGACCATGGAGACGCGGGACTCGGGCGGGGCGGGCTTCTTGGCGGGCGCCGTGGTGGTGGCCGCCCGCTCTGGAGCCGCCTTCTTGGCCGCAGCCTTCTTGGGAGCGGTCTTCCTGGGGGCGGTCTTCTTCGCCGCCGCAGCCTCGTCAGTGACCGAGGCCGTGGCCGTGGCCGCCTGTCCCGGAGCCGCCTTCTTGGCCGCGGGCTTCTTGGAGGCGGGCTTCTCGGCCGCGGCCTTCTTGGTGGCCGTGGCCGCCGACGCGCCCGGGAGCGGCTCGGATGGCGACGCGGCCCGATTGGCCGATTTTGATACTTTCGCGGCTTTTTTCGGTTTACTCGTAGGCTGTTCGCCCACAGCGGAATCCTTGCCTGCCGACACTCTTGTGGCCCCCCTGGCCTGCGCTCTCACCGGCGAATTGGACACCCGGCCAGCCTAAAGGCACGCACTGACATGTGCCCCGGTCATGGCCGATCACCACCCCAATCGGCCCCCTGCCGCACAGTCCGGCGTTCGGGTGCGTCATCCTTGTGATTACCCGTGTGATTGATCGCACTGTTTACACCGTCCGGCAAAATGGGCAACACGGTCCCCTGTACCGGTCGACAAGGAGAGAACTCGTGGACGACGTTCTGCGGCGCGCCCCGCTCTTCGCGGCGCTCGATGACGAGCAGGCCGCGGAGCTCCGCGCCTCGATGAGTGAGGTGACGCTCGCCCGTGGCGACGCCCTCTTCCACGAGGGCGACCCCGGCGACCGCCTCTACGTGGTCACCGAGGGCAAGGTCAAGCTCCACCGCACTTCCCCCGACGGCCGCGAGAACATGCTGGCGGTCCTCGGCCCCGGCGAGCTCATCGGCGAGCTGTCGCTGTTCGACCCGGGCCCGCGCACCGCCACCGCGACCGCGCTCACCGAGGTCAAGCTGCTGGGCCTGGGCCACGGCGACCTCCAGCCCTGGCTGAACGCCCGGCCCGAGGTGGCC
Organism: Streptomyces sp. NPDC005878; assembly: GCF_040629815.1. Taxonomy (NCBI): domain Bacteria; kingdom Bacillati; phylum Actinomycetota; class Actinomycetes; order Kitasatosporales; family Streptomycetaceae; genus Streptomyces; species Streptomyces sp. NPDC005878. The sequence continues at coordinate 40,381 of NZ_JBEXWK010000025.1, read as the reverse complement.
ACGGCCCTGCTGCGCGCGGTCGCCCGCCGCCTGCGCAAGACCAACGACCAGATGTCCGACCTGGTCTTCTCCGACGTTCCGGGCCGTGTCGCCCGCGCGCTCCTGGACCTGTCGCGCCGCTTCGGCGTGCAGTCGGAGGAGGGCATCCACGTCGTACACGACCTGACGCAGGAGGAGCTGGCCCAGCTGGTCGGCGCCTCCCGCGAGACGGTCAACAAGGCCCTGGCGGACTTCGCGCAGCGCGGCTGGCTGCGGCTCGAGGCCCGTGCGGTGATCCTGCTGGACGTGGAGCGGCTCGCGAAGCGGTCGCGCTGACGCGCACGCGTGTAGGTGTACGTCTACGTGTACGGGCCCGTCTCCCCTCGGGGAGGCGGGCCCGTACACGTAGGCGGAGGAACCGGCTGACGGACCGGCTGCCGGACCGGCTGCCGGACCGGCTGCCGGACCGGTTGACGGACCGGCTAGATGAGGCCGTGCTCGCTCAGGTAATCCAGTTGGGCGCGCACGGAGAGTTCCGCCGCCGGCCACAGGGACGGGTCGACGTCCGCGTAGACGCGGGCGACCACCTCCTCCGCCGTGGTGTGGCCGTCCTCCACCGCCGTCTCCACCTGGGCGAGCCGGTGGGCGCGGTGGGCGAGGTAGTACTCGACGGCGCCCTGCGCGTCGTCCAGGACGGGGCCGTGGCCGGGCAGCACGGTGTGGACGCCGTCGTCGACCGCCAGCGAGCGCAGCCGCCGCAGGGAGTCGAGGTAGTCCCCGAGGCGGCCGTCGGGGTGCGCCACGAGGGTCGTGCCGCGCCCGAGGACCGTGTCCCCCGTCAGCACGGCCGAGTCGGCGGGGAGATGGAAGCAGAGGGAGTCGGCGGTGTGGCCGGGGGTGGGCACCACCCACATCTCCAACCCGCCGGTGGTGATCACGTCACCGGTGGCCAGGCCCTCGTCACCGAGGCGCAGCGCCGGGTCCAGGGCGCGTACGTGCGTACGGGTCAGCTCGGCGAAGCGGGACGCGCCTTCGGCGTGATCGGGGTGGCCGTGGGTGAGCAGGGTCAGGGCGACGCGTTTGCCCATCCGCTCGGCGGTGGCGACCACGTTCCGCAGATGACCCTCGTCGAGGGGGCCCGGGTCGACGACGACCGCGAGGTCGGAGTCGGGCTCGGCGACGATCCAGGTGTTGGTGCCGTCGAGGGTCATCGCGGAGGGGTTGGGCGCGAGGACGTTGACAGTACGGGTGGTGGCGGGGCCCGAGAGCACCCCGCCGCGGGGCCGGCCGGGGAGGGCCGCGGCTTCGGTCACGCGAGGGAACCTTCCATGGGAAGCGGGGATGTGGGGGCGGGAAGCGGGGATGTGGGGGCGGGAGGGGTCACGGGGTGCCGTCCGTGGTGCGTACCCGCTTGGTGAACTCGTCGTGGCCGGGCCAGCTCAGCACGATCTCGCCGTCCTCGCCGAGACTGGCACGCGCCAGTACGGGCGTGAGGTCGCGGGCCACCGCGGCTTCGACCGTCTCGGCGGGGGTCGCGTACGGGAGGAGGGCGCGCAGGGTCGAGACCGTCGGGGGCATCATCAGCAGCTCGCCGGCGTCGTATCCGGCGAGGGCGTCGGCGGGCCGGATCCACACGGTCCGGTCGGCCTCCGTGGAGGCGTTGCGGGTGCGCTGGCCCTCGGGGAGCGCGGCGACGAAGAACCACGTGTCGTACCGCTTCGGCTCGAACTCGGGGGTGATCCAGCGGGCCCAGGCGCCGAGCAGGTCCGAGCGCAGGACGAGGGCGCGGCGGTCGAGGAACTCGGCGAAGGAGAGGTCGCGGGCGACGAGGGCGCGGCGGTCGGCCTCCCAGTCGTCGCCGGTGGTGTCGCCGACGACGCTGCCGGCGTCCGGGCCGGCGAGGAGGACCCCGGCCTCCTCGTACGTCTCACGGACGGCGGCGCAGACGATGGCCTGGGCGTCGTTGGGGGCCACGCCGAGGCGGGCCGCCCAGGTCTCGCGGCTGGGGCCGGCCCAGCCGATCCGTCTGGCGTCGTCCCGGGGGTCCACGCCGCCGCCCGGGTACGCGTAGGCGCCGCCGGCGAAGGCCATGGTGGTGCGGCGGCGCAGCATGTGCACGGCCTGGCCGCCGCCCGCGCCCCCGTTTCCGTGTCCGTCCCCGTCTCCGTCTCCGGCGCGCAGGAGCAGGACGGTGGCGGCGCGGCGGGGCTGTACGGGGGTGAGGGTGCCGTGGGCTAGGGCGCGGATGCGGTCGGGCCATTCCGGCGGGTACCACTGACCATTGGGCATGGGCGCGAGGCTATCTCCTGGGGTGCGGGTGTTCGAGGGCACCTCTGTGGCCGAATGTCGCTTGCGGGCCGGTGGGGGGGGCGGGGCGCGCCCTTTTTGGCCGGGCGTTGTCTGCGGGCCGGTGGTGGGCTGGCCGCGCCCCTTGTGGCCGGGCGTTGTCTGCGGGCCGGTGGTGGGCTGGCCGCGCCCCTTGTGGCCGGGCGTTGTCTGCGGGCCGGTGGTGGGCTGGCCGCGCAGTTCCCCGCGCCCCTTATCGGGTCCGGACTTCGTCTGCGGGCCGGTGGGGGCTTGTCGCGCAGTTCCCCGCGCCCCTTATCGACTCGGACGTCGTGTGCAGGTCGGTGGGGGTTCCTCGCGCAGTTCCCCGCGCCCCCTCACGGCCCGGACGTTGTCTGCAGGCCGGTGGGGGCTCGTCGCGCAGTTCCCCGCGCCCCCTAACGGGCCGGACCTCGTCTGCGGGCCGGTGGGGATTCGTCGCGCAGTTCCCCGCGCCCCTTGTCGGCCCGGGGCCTTGTCTGCGGGTCGTCTGTGGCTGAGCGCGCAGTTCCCCGCGCCCCTGGCCACCTAGGGGCGCGGGGAACCGCGCCGCCGGCCCACCCCCACCTGCACACGAAATCCGGGCCCGATAAGGGGCGCGGGGAACTGCGCGAGCAACCCACCACCCAGCCGCACCCGAAAAACGGCACCCCCAAGGGGCGCGGGGAACTGCGCGGCCAGCCCACCGCCCGCCCGCAGACGAACCCCCGGCCGACAAGGGGCGCGGGGAACTGCGTGAGCAACCCACCACCCAGCCGCGCCCGGGCATGGCACCCTCTAGGGGCGCGGGGGACCCGCACCCGTGTGCCCCGGTCCCGGGGGCTTTATTTCGGGCAAACGCCCTTCTGTCGGGCTTCTCACGCCGTCCTCAGACAGCTCTCATCCAGCACCGCGAAGGTAATGCCCATGACCTTCCCCGAGCAGCAGCCGAAGCAGACGCAGCCGCAGCCGCCGCACCCCTGGGCGCAGGGGCTCGGGGGCTACCCCCCGCCGCCCCCGTACGAACCCGGGACCGCGGACGGCACCCCCGCCCCGGCCCCGCGCCGCGCCCGCCGGTCCGTCGGGCTGCTCGCCGCCGTGGCGATCGCCGCCGCGGCCGTGGGCGGGGGGACCGCCACCCTCGTGGAGCGGTGGGCCGGGGACGACACCAGCGCCAGTGCGCCGAGCGTCCCGGGCACGAACGCCTCCAGGAGCACCACCGGTACCGTCTCCGGCGTCGCCCAGGCCGTCTCGCCCAGCATCGTGGAGATCAGCGCGACCTCCACCTCCGGGGAGTCCACCGGCTCGGGCGTGATCATCACCGCGGGCGGCGAGATCATCACGAACAACCACGTCATCGCGGGCGCCGACGAGGTCAAGGTGCGGACCAGCGACGGCAAGTCGTACTCCGCGAGCGTCGTCGGGACCGACCCCGACAAGGACCTCGCGCTCATCAAGGTGCGCGGGGCGAGCGGTCTCAAGCCCGCGAGCCTCGGCAACTCCGACAACCTCCGGGTCGGGGACCAGGTCGTCGCCATCGGCTCCCCCGAGGGCCTGACCGGCACCGTCACCAGCGGCATCATCTCCGCCCTCAACCGTGACGTCACCGTCGCCAAGGAGCAGGGACAGGACCAGAGGCAGGACCAGGGGCAGGGGCAGGGGCGGCAGCGCGGCGGATGGCCCTTCGAGTTCGGCGGGCAGCAGTTCAACGGCGACACCGGCTCGTCCAAGACCACGTACAAGGCCATCCAGACCGACGCCTCGCTCAACCCGGGCAACTCCGGCGGCGCCCTGATCGACATGAACGGCAACATCGTCGGCATCAACTCCGCGATGTACAGCCCCAGTTCCGCGGGCGCCCAGTCCTCGTCCGCAGCGGGCAGCGTCGGGCTCGGGTTCGCCATCCCCGTCAACAACGTCAAGGCCGACCTCCCCTCCCTCCGCGCCGGCGGCGGCAGCGGCAGCGGCGACAGCAGCGGCAGCAGCTGACCTCGCCGCAGGCGCGGGTCCGGCATGCGACGCTGGACAGCACCCGGCCCGACCCGCCCCGCCCCCGCCCCCGAACTCCGAGGAAGACCCCCGAGCGATGAGCCCCGCAGCCGCCGAGGACGACACCCAGCGCATCCTGATCGTCGACGACGAGCCCGCCGTCCGTGAGGCGCTCCAGCGCAGCCTCGCCTTCGAGGGGTACGGGACGGAGGTCGCCGTCGACGGACTGGACGCGCTGGCCAAGGCGGAGGCGTACCGGCCCGACCTGATCGTCCTCGACATCCAGATGCCCCGGATGGACGGGCTGACCGCCGCCCGGCGGCTGCGCGGCGCCGGGTCCACCACCCCGGTCCTGATGCTCACCGCGCGCGACACGGTCGGCGACCGCGTCACCGGACTGGACGCGGGCGCCGACGACTACCTGGTCAAGCCGTTCGAGCTGGACGAGCTGTTCGCCCGTATCCGCGCCCTGCTGCGCCGCAGCTCGTACGCGGCGCAGGCGGGCGGCGAGCAGCCCGACGGCAACGTCCTGGCCTTCGGCGACCTGCGCATGGACCTGGCGACCCGGGAGGTGACCCGGGGCGAGCGGGTGGTGGAGCTGACCCGTACGGAGTTCACGCTCCTGGAGATGTTCCTGGCCCACCCCCGCCAGGTGCTCACCCGGGAGCAGATCCTCAAGGCGGTCTGGGGCTTCGACTTCGAGCCCTCGTCCAACTCCCTCGACGTGTACGTCATGTACCTGCGCCGCAAGACCGAGGCGGGCGGCGAGCCGCGCGTGGTCCACACCGTGCGCGGGGTGGGGTACGCCCTGCGCTCGGGCGGCGCGGAGTGAACGGAGTCGTCCGGCGGTACCGGGCGATGCCGCTGCGGTCGCGGCTCGCCCTGCTGGTGGCGACGGCCGTCGCGGTCGCGGTCGCCGCCGTGTCGGTGGCGTGCTGGCTGCTGACCCGGGCCCAGCTCGGCGAGGAGCTGGACAACACGCTGCGCAACACCAGCGCCCCGCCCACGCTGGTGCAGGCCGCGCTCGCCACCTGCGGGGCGCCGGGGACGGTGCCCGACGACCAGCGGTCGGGGTTCGCCTACATCCAGGTCGTCCTGATCGACGGCACCCGCTGCGCGGCCCCCGAATCGCCGCCGGTGCGGGTCACGGGCCAGGACGTGGCCGTGGCGCGGGGCCACCGGCTCGACGCCCTGCACACCAGCGTCACCGACGGCGGCGTGGACGTCCGTGTGCGCACCCAGCGCCAGGAGATCGCGGGCCGGGCGGTCACCGTGTCGCTCTCCCGGCCGCTCACCGAGATCGACTCCTCGCTCAACCGGCTGGCGCTGCTCCTGGCGGGGCTCGCCGGGGCCGGGGTGGTGGCGGGCGGCGCCGCCGGGCTCTGGGTCGCGCGGGCGGGCCTGCGTCCGGTGGACCGGCTGACCGGGACCGTCGAGCACGTGGCCCGTACCGAGGACCTCACCGTCCGTATCCCGGTCGAGGGCGAGGACGAGATCGCCCGGCTGTCGCGGTCCTTCAACGCGATGACCGCCGCCCTCGCCTCCTCCCGCGACCGGCAGTCGCAGCTGATCGCGGACGCGGGGCACGAGCTGCGCACCCCGCTGACCTCGCTGCGGACCAACATCGAGCTGCTGGCCCGGAGCGAGGAGACCGGCCGGGCCATCCCCGCCGCCGACCGCAAGGCGCTGATGGCGTCCGTCAAGGCGCAGATGACCGAACTGGCCGCGCTGATCGGGGACCTGCAGGAGCTGTCCCGGCCGGACGCGGTCCGCGCCGGCCCGCTGGAGGTCGTCGCCTTCCACGACATCGTCCGCATCGCCCTGGAGCGCGCCCGGCTGCGCGGGCCGGAGCTGGAGATCAGGGCCGGGCTGGCGCCCTGGTACGTACGGGCGGAGCCGGCGGCCCTGGAGCGGGCGGTCGTCAACGTGCTGGACAACGCGGTGAAGTTCAGCCCGCCGCGCGGCACCGTCGAGGTCACGCTCGACCGGGGCGTCCTGACCGTGCGCGACCAGGGGCCGGGCATCCCCGCCGACGAACTCCCGCACGTCTTCGAGCGGTTCTGGCGCTCGCCCTCGGCCCGTTCGCTGCCAGGGTCGGGGCTCGGCCTGTCCATCGTGGCCCGGACGGTCCAGCACGCGGGCGGCACGGTCACCCTCGGCGCGGCGACGGACGGCGGCGGCACGGTGGCCACGATCCGCCTGCCGGGAGCGCCGACCCCGCCGCCCGACGCCCCGGGGGTGTGAGCGCTCCGCCGGACGCCCGGCGGGTGGGGAAGCGGGAAAGGGGCGCCGGGAAGAACCCGGCGCCCCTTTCCCGTACGGCGGAAGGCGACTACTCGCCCGCCACCTTGCCCACGACCGTGATCCGGCCGCCGGCCGGGGGCGCGAGCGGCGCGGACGCCGAGGAGTTCGCCGCCAGGTAGGCGTTGAAGACGTCCAGGTCGGAGGCGCCGACCAGCTTGTTCTTGCCCTGGCCGAGGGCCGCGAAGCCGTCGCCGCCGCCCGCGAGGAACTCGTTCATGGCGACGCGGTAGGTCTTCGCCGGGTCGAGGGCGACCCCGTTCAGCTTGACCGTGTCCACCAGGACGCGGTCCGCGCCCGTCCGGGTCATGTCGAGCGTGTAGCTGAAGCCCTTCGACACCTGGAGGATCTTCGGCGAAGCCGCGTTGCCGCCGCTGACCTGCTGCTGGAGGCCCTGGATGATCTGGGCCCCGGTCAGGTCGACCACGTTCATCATGTTGGTGAACGGCTGGACGGTGAACGCCTCGCCGTAGGTGACCACCCCGTCGCCCTCGCCGCCGCTCGCCTTGTACACGAGGTCGGAGCGGATGCCGCCCGGGTTCATGAAGGCGAGCTGGGCGCCGCCCTTGTCGGCCGGGGAGAGCCCGGCGAGCTGGGCGTCCGCGATGAGGTCGCCGAGCGGCTTCTCCGGCGCCTCGGAGCCGCGGCCGTTGATGTCGGCGGAGATGTAGCCCTGCGGGCGGCCCGCGATCGGGGCGGCCAGCTTGTTCCAGCGGGCGATCAGGTCGGTGATGTCCTGCGCCTTGGGCTGGTCGCGGCGGACGACGCGGTTCACCGACTTCGGCGACTTCACGGCGGTCCGGACGATGTCCTTGGTCCGCTTGTCGTAGGTGAGCGTGGTCTCGGTGAAGAGCTTGCCGTAGGAGGCCGCCGAGGTGACCATGCGCGGGTTGCCCGCCGGGTCGGGGATCGTGCAGGTGTAGGCCTGGTGGGTGTGGCCGGTGACCAGCGCGTCCACCTTGGGCGTGACGCCCTTGGCGATGTCGACGATCGGGCCGGACAGACCGCTGCCGGGACCGGCCGAGTCGCAGTCGTAGTTGTACGCGTTGGTCGCCGGCATCCCGCCCTCGTGGACGAGCGCGACGATGGACTTCACGCCCTGCCGGTCGAGCTCCTTGGCGTACTTGTTGATCGTCTCGATCTCGTCGTGGAACTTCAGGCCCTTGACGCCGGAGGCGGTCACGACGTCCGGGGTGCCCTCCAGGGTCACGCCGATGAAGCCGATCTTGACGCCGTTCTTCTTCCAGACCGTGTACGGCTTGAGGATCGGCTTGCCGGTCTTCTCGCTGGTGACGTTGGCGGCGAGGTACGGGAAGTCGGCGCCCCGGAACTTCTTGCCCTTCTCGTAGCAGCCCTCGACCGGGTGGCAGCCACCGTTCTGCATCCGGGCCAGCTCGACCGCGCCCTCGTCGAACTCGTGGTTGCCCACGGCCGTCACGTCGAGGTCGATCCTGTTCAGCGCCTCGATGGTCGGCTCGTCGTGGAAGAGGCCGGAGAGCAGCGGGCTGGCGCCGATCATGTCGCCGCCGGCGGCGGTGATCGAGTACGGGTGGCCCTTGCGCGCGGTGCGCAGCGAGGACGCCAGGTACTCGACGCCGCCGGCCGGTATGGACTTCACGGTCCCGTCGGGCTGCTTCTCGTTCACGGCGCCGGCCGAGCCGGCCGGCGGCTCCAGGTTGCCGTGCAGGTCGTTGAAGGAGAGGAGCTGGACGTCCACCGTCCGCGCGGGCTTCGGGTGCCCGTGGCCGTGGCCCTTGTCGTGGGCGTCGGCGGCCGGCATCGCGGCGATGAGGGCGCCGAGCGTGGTGAGGCCGGCGGCGGTCGCCAGGACCCGGCGGCCCGCACGGCCGCCGTGGTGCTTGCGGGGTGTCGCTGTCATCTCTCCCCTAAATGATTCAGCTGGTGGTGGAGCGTGGTGTGCGCGGAAGAACCGCGAGCTGGTCGGGCGGTGGCCGAAACCCGATGGTCATGCCGCCGCGAGCGGAAGCCTAGGGTCAACGCGCGTAGCGCGACAGGGGGGTGCGGTTACGGGATGGTTGCCGTTTGTCGGTACGTCAGGTTTTGCCCCCGGTCGCCGTAGGCTCGTACCCATGACGACCGACCCCGCCGTGCCCGGCCCCTCCGGACGTGAGATCCGGACCCTCGACGAGCTCACCCACCCCCAGGCCCAGGAGGTCCTCGCGCTGCTCGCCGAGGCCGCCGGGACCGACGGGCAGCAGGCCGTGTCCGAGCAGGGCCGGCTCCAGCTGCGGGGCGGCCGGCGGCCCGGGATCCGCCACTTCCTGCTCACGCTCGCCACCGCCGAGGGGTCCGAGCTGATCGGGTACGCGCAGCTGGAGGACACCGACCCGGTCGAGGCACCCGCCGCCGAGCTCGTCATCCACCCGGCCCACCGGGGCCGCGGCCACGGCCGGGCGCTCGGTTCGGCGCTGCTGGGCGCGTCCGGCAAGCGGCTGCGGGTGTGGGCGCACGGCGGGCACTCCGCCGCCCGCCACCTCGCCCAGGTCCTCGGCCTCACCCTGTTCCGCGAACTGCGGCAGATGCGGCGGCCGTTGGGCCCCGCCGACATCGCCGAGCCGGTCTACCCGCCCGGGGTGAGCGTACGGACCTTCGTGCCCGGCGAGGACGACACGGCGTGGCTGGCCGTGAACGCGGCGGCCTTCTCCCACCACCCCGAGCAGGGCGCGCTCACCCAGCGCGACCTCGACGACCGCAAGGCGGAGCCCTGGTTCGACCCGAAGGGCTTCTTCCTCGCCGAGCGCGAGGGCCGGATCGTGGGCTTCCACTGGACGAAGGTGCACGCGGCGGAGAGGATCGGGGAGGTGTACGTGGTCGGGATCCGCCCGGACGCGCAGGGCGGGGGCCTGGGCAAGGCCCTCACCGCGACGGGGCTGCGGCATCTCGCGGCGGAGGGGCTGCCGGCGGCGATGCTGTACGTGGACGCCGACAACACGGCGGCGGTCGCCGTGTACGAACGCCTGGGGTTCACCACGCACGAGGTGGACCTGATGTACCGGACGGAGTCGTAGGACCGACCGGGCCCTGGGCGGGCTGTGCCCGGCTTTCACCGGCGGACCGGGGGTGGCCGGTGGCGCGGGCCCTGGGCGGGCTGTGCCCGGCTTTCGTCCGCGGACCATGGGTGGCTGGTCGCGCAGTTCCCCGCGCCCCTTAGGGGTGCCAGGGCGCCCGGCACCGCAGAGCGCGGCAGGACCGGGCCGGATGCCGGCCTCCTGACGTCCGCGTCGGGCCTCGGATTCCCTCATGTCATGTCCCCGTTACCGCGTATTCAGACACGCTTGCGACGCTCGCTCAATGCAGCCCGAGGTGCCACCCTCCCGGAACGGGACCGCCGCCCGCCCCAAGGCGCTCACGCCTGCCCGCTCCGACCTGCTCTCCGACGCGCCTGAGAACGGTGTGGCGCGGAAGAATGGGTTCATGAGCCAGCAGCCAAGCGCCGAGGTCCGCCTCCAGCCCACCTCCCAGCCGTCGGTCGGTTCCATAGCCGCGCACCGGCCGCACACCCTCGCCGCGGCCGTCTCCGATCTGGAGCCGGACATCGACGCGGATCTCGACGGGTACGACGGCTACGAACGCGACCGCGAGGACGCCCCCGGCGGCGACGAGCTGCCCTCGGGGCGCTTCCTCGACCGCGAGCGCAGCTGGCTGGCGTTCAACGAGCGCGTCCTGGAACTCGCCGAGGACCCGGCGACCCCCCTGCTGGAGCGGGCGAACTTCCTGGCGATCTTCGCCTCCAACCTGGACGAGTTCTTCATGGTCCGGGTGGCCGGCCTGAAGCGCCGTATCGCCACCGGTGTGGCCACCCGGTCCGCCTCCGGGCTCCAGCCCCGCGAGGTCCTGGACCTGATCTGGACCCGCTCGCGAGAGCTCATGGCCCGGCACGCCGCCTGCTACCAGCAGGACGTGGCCCCGGCCCTCGCCGACGAGAACATCCACCTCATCCGCTGGCCCGACCTCACCGAGAAGGAGCAGGCGCGCCTCTTCACCCTCTTCCGCCAGCAGATCTTCCCGGTCCTCACCCCGCTGGCCGTGGACCCCGCGCACCCCTTCCCGTACATCTCCGGGCTCTCGCTCAACCTCGCGGTCGTCGTGCGCAACCCGGTCAGCGGCCACCGCCACTTCGCCCGGGTCAAGGTGCCGCCGCTGCTCTCGCGGTTCCTGGAGGCCTCCCCGCAGCGGTACGTCCCCCTGGAGGACGTCATCGCGGCCCACCTCGAAGAGCTCTTCCCCGGCATGGAGGTCCTGGCCCACCACATGTTCCGGGTGACCCGGAACGAGGACCTGGAGGTGGAGGAGGACGACGCCGAGAACCTCCTCCAGGCGCTGGAGAAGGAGCTCATGCGGCGCCGCTTCGGGCCGCCGGTGCGCCTGGAGGTCGAGGAGTCCATCGACCCGTACGTCCTGGACCTGCTGGTGCGCGAGCTGAAGATCAGCGACGCCGAGGTCTACCCGCTGCCCGGCCCGCTCGACCTCACCGGGCTCTTCGGCATCGCGGCGCTCGACCGGCCGGAGCTGAAGTTCCCCAAGTTCGTGGCCGGCACCCACCGCGACCTCGCCGAGGTCGAGTCGGCGTCCGCGCCGGACATCTTCGCCGCGCTGCGCGAGCGGGACGTGCTGCTCCACCACCCGTACGACTCCTTCTCCACCTCCGTGCAGGCGTTCCTGGAGCAGGCCGCCGCCGACCCGGACGTCCTCGCCATCAAGCAGACGCTCTACCGCACCTCCGGCGACTCGCCGATCGTGGACGCCCTGATAGACGCCGCCGAGTCCGGCAAGCAGGTCCTCGTCCTGGTCGAGATCAAGGCCCGCTTCGACGAGCAGGCCAACATCAAATGGGCCCGCAAGCTGGAGGAGTCGGGCTGCCACGTGGTGTACGGCCTGGTCGGGCTGAAGACGCACTGCAAGCTGTCCCTTGTGGTGCGCCAGGAGGGCGACACCCTGCGCCGCTACTCGCACGTCGGCACCGGCAACTACCACCCCAAGACGGCCCGCCTCTACGAGGACCTGGGGCTGCTCACCGCCGACCCGCAGGTCGGCGCCGACCTCTCGGACCTCTTCAACCGGCTGTCGGGCTACTCGCGCCGCGAGACCTACCGCCGGCTGCTGGTCGCGCCCAAGTCCCTGCGCGACGGCCTGGTCTCGCGCATCAACAAGGAGACGGCCCACCACCGCGCCGGGCGCCCCGCCTACGTCCGCATCAAGGTCAACTCGATGGTCGACGAGGCCGTGATCGACGCCTGCTACCGCGCCTCGCAGGCCGGTGTGCCGGTCGACATCTGGGTACGCGGCATCTGCGCGGCCCGGCCCGGCGTCGCCGGGCTCTCCGAGAACATCCGGGTGCGGTCGATACTGGGGCGCTTCCTGGAGCACTCCCGGCTCTTCGCGTTCGGCAACGGGGGCGAGCCCGAGGTGTGGCTGGGCAGCGCCGACATGATGCACCGCAACCTGGACCGCCGCATCGAGGCACTGGTACGGGTCACCGACCCGCACCACCGCATCGCCCTCACCCGGCTCCTGGAGACCGGGATGTCGGACACCACCACCTCCTGGCACCTGGGCCCGGACGGCGAGTGGACCCGGCACGCCGTCGACGCCGACGGGCAGCCGCTGCGCCATGTCCAGGAGATGCTGATAGACGCCCGGAGGCGCCGGCGTGCCACACCCTGAGAACGTCCCCCGACCGCAGACCGCCGGGGACGTCCTGTCCCCCTATCTCCACGCGCAGGCGGGGGAGTTCCTGCGCGGCCTGCGTCTGCACCGCGAGGCGGGGCCCGACAACGAGGGCGCCGAGGAGGCCGCGCGGGCACTGCGGCGCGCCGCCCGCCGCATCGGCGCCACCCTGCACACCTTCCGCCCGCTGCTCGACCCGGTCTGGGCGGAGGCGCTGCGCACGGAACTGTCCTGGCTGCGCGCCACCCTGGCCGGGGAGCACGCCTGCGCGGCCCGGCTCACCCGGCTGCTCGACGGCCTCCAGCGGCTCTCCGGCGGCCCGCAGGTGCCCGCGCCGCGTGGTGAGGCGGCGGCCTCGGCGGTGGGCGCGGCGCGGGCCGGGGCGCTGCTCGACCGCCGGCTCACCCTGGCCCGCACCCGGGCGCACTCGGCGGCCCTCCAGGCGATGGGCTCCTCCCGCTTCCACGCGGTGGCCGACGCGGTGGCGCTGCTCGCCAGCGAGGTGCCGCTGTCCGGTTCGGCGGCGGCGTACGCGGTGGAGGTGCTGCCGCCCGCCGCCCGCCTCGCCGAGCAGCGGCTCGGCCAGGCGGTGGCCGCGCTGCCGCTGGCCCGCGCGGCCCATCCGTACAACGCGGAGGCGCTGGCGGGTCTGGGCGAGGCCCAGGACGCGCCCTGGCACCAGGTGCGGCGGCTGCTGCGGCTGCACCGGTACGCCCAGGAGGTGCTGCGCACCGGGCTGCCGTACGAGGACGACGAGCGGCTGGTGCGGGCCGGGCTCGCGCTCGACCGGCACCGGGACGCCTCGGAGGCCGCCGCCGACGCCGCGGCCGCCGCCCGCACCCCGAGGATCGCCCCGGCCACGGCCTACGCGCTGGGCGTGCTCCACGCCGACCAGCGGCACGAGGTGGAGGCGGCCCGGTTCGCCTTCCAGCAGGTCTGGCAGCCGAGGGCGGCGGCGGGCGCGCGTCCGGGCGCCGACGAGCCCGCGCCGGCCGGCGCGCGGGTGGCCGCGCCGTGAACCGGGACGGGACGGTGCGCGCGGCGGGCTGCGTGCTGTGGCGCCGCTCGCCCGAGGGAGCCGGGGGGCTGGAGATCTGCCTGGTGCACCGGCCGAAATACGACGACTGGTCGCACCCCAAGGGCAAGCTCAAGCCCGGCGAGGAGCCGCTCGCGGGCGCGGTCCGGGAGGTCCTGGAGGAGACCGGCCACTCCTGCGTGCCCGGCGCGCGGCTGCCCTCCGCCCACTACATCGACCCCCAGGGCCGCCCCAAGACGGTCGACTACTGGGCCGCCGAGGCCGGCGGGGGCCGTTTCCAGCCGAACGACGAGATCGACCGGGTGCTCTGGCTGACCCCGGAGGCCGCCCGCGAACGGCTCACCCAGCCGCGCGACCGGACCCTGGTGGACGCCCTGCTGGACGCGCTGCGCCGGTCCTGAGAGGACTGCGGAGAGGACCCCCGGAATGCTCCTGGGAGGGCTTCCGTGCGGGGTCCGCCGCCGCTCCCCCGCGCCCCCTCGACGTCGGTTTCCGGCCGGGTGCCGTTCACCCCCGGAGGCGGCTCAACACGAACCGGTAACGGTCGGCACCGCACTGTCCGGCACGGTTCACCTCCCGTTCACTCTCCTCCGTCGGCGGCTTCACCTGTTCTGCCTAATTTCGGCCTTACACGGTGTGAGGCGACCCGCCCGACCGGACACCTCTTCGCACGCCGCCGTACAACGGACGCACCCGGCGGCTCCTGGAAGGAACACCCGAAAGTGAAGCTTCAGCGCAAGAACCGGCTCCGCGCCACCGCCCTCGGCGTCATCGCCGTGTCCAGCGCCCTGGCCCTCACGGCGTGCGGCAGCGACGACAACGACAAGGGTTCGGGCTCCACCGGCGGGACCGGCGGCAAGACGAGCGCCGCGTCGAACATCAAGTGCGACGGCGCCAAGGGCCAGTTGCTGGCCTCCGGTTCCTCCGCGCAGAAGAACGCCATGGACCTCTGGGTCAAGAACTACATGGCGGCCTGCAAGGGTGTGGAGATCAACTACAAGGGCTCCTCGTCCGGCGAGGGCATCATCAACTTCAACCAGGGCACGGTCGCCTTCGCCGGCTCCGACTCCGCGCTCAAGCCGGAGGAGGTCGCCAACTCCAAGAAGATCTGCACCGGCGGCCAGGGCATCAGCCTCCCGATGGTCGGCGGCCCGATCGCGATCGGCTACCACCTGGAGGGCGTCGACAGCCTGGTCCTGGACGCCCCGACGCTCGCCAAGATCTTCAAGGGCGACATCAAGAAGTGGAACGACGAGGCCATCACCAAGCTGAACTCGGGCGCCAAGCTCCCGGACAAGGCGATCCAGCCGTTCCACCGCTCCGAGGACTCCGGCACCACCCAGAACCTCGGCAAGTACCTCGGCGCCACCGCCAAGTCCGACTGGACCTACGCCCCCGAGAAGAAGTGGCCCGCCCCGGGCGGCCAGGCCGCGTCCGGCTCCGCCGGTGTCGCCGCGCAGGTCAAGCAGACGGACGGCGCGATCGGCTACTTCGAGCTGTCCTACGCCACCTCGCAGTCCATCAAGACCGTGGACATCAACACGGGCGCCGCCGCCCCGGTCAAGGCCACCCCGGAGAACGCCTCCAAGGCGATCGCCGCCGCCAAGATCAAGGGCACCGGCAAGGACCTGGCCCTGGGCCTGGACTACGCCACCAAGGCCGAGGGCGCCTACCCGATCGTCCTCGTCACGTACGAGATCGCCTGCGACAAGGGCAACAAGGCCGACACCCTCGGCACGGTGAAGTCCTTCCTGGCCTACACCTCGGGCGACGAGGGCCAGAAGATCCTCTCCGACGCCGGCTACGCGCCGATCCCGGCGGAGATCAACGCCAAGGTCCGCGAGACCGTCGCCGGTCTCCAGTAACACCCGTCGGTCCGAGGGGCGCGCGCCGAACCGGCCGCCCCGAGGCCCCTGGGGCGGGGGCCCCGACCGGCCCCCGCCCCCACCATCCGGTGCACCGCCGCCAGGGGACCCACACCGTCCCCGCCCACAGACCGGAAAGATCGATGGCTTCCCTGACCACGAACACTCCGCCACCACCGGCTCCGGCCCCCGCCCCGCGCCGCGCGTCCACCGGCCGCGCGGGCGACAAGGTCTTCCTCGGCCTCTCCCGGGGCTCCGGCATCCTGCTGCTCGCCCTGATGGCGTCGATCGCCCTCTTCCTGAGCGTGCGCGCCGCGATAGCCCTGTCGAAGGACGAGGGCAATTTCCTCACCACCTTCGACTGGAACCCCGCCGCCGAGAAGCCGGTCTTCGGCATCGCCGTCCTGCTCTTCGGCACCGTCGTCAGCTCGGTCGTCGCGATGGCCATCGCGGTTCCGATCGCTGTCGGCATCGCCCTGTTCATCTCGCACTACGCGCCGCGCAAGCTGGCCGCGCCCCTCAGTTACGTCGTCGACCTGCTCGCCGCGATCCCCTCGATCGTCTACGGCATCTGGGGCGCCCTCTTCCTGGTCCCGTACCTGGAGGGCCTGAACTCCTGGCTCGACGAGTACCTCGGCTGGACGTACGTCTTCGAGAAGACCGAGGTCGGCGTCGCCCGCTCGCTCTTCACCGTCGGCATCCTGCTCGCGATCATGATCCTGCCGATCGTGACCAGCGTGAGCCGCGAGGTCTTCCTCCAGGTCCCGCGGATGAACGAGGAGGCCGCCCTGGCGCTGGGCGCCACCCGCTGGGAGGTCATCCGGATGTCGGTGCTGCCCTTCGGCCGCTCCGGCGTCATCTCCGCCTCGATGCTCGGCCTCGGGCGCGCGCTCGGCGAGACGATGGCCGTCGCCACGGTCCTCTCCCCCAGCTATCTGCTCTCCGCCCACATCCTCAACCCGGGTGGCGGCACCTTCGCCCAGAACATCGCGGCGAAGTTCGACGAGGCCAACGAGCTGGGCCGGGACGCCCTGATCGCCTCCGGCCTGGTGCTCTTCATCCTCACCCTGCTGGTCAACGGCGCGGCCCGCCTGATCATCGCGCGCCGCAAGGAGTACTCGGGGGCGAACGCCTGATGTCCAACGCAGTTGTCCAGGACACCCGCCCGGCCGCGTCCGCGCCCCGCAAGGGCGGCCTGAGCCGCCGGGGCCTGCCCCGCTGGGCCGGGGCCGCCTTCGGCGCCGCCGGCATCGCGCTCGGCTGCGGCATCGGCCTCGCCTTCGGCCTGGAGAGCAAGGTCCAGTGGGGCCTGATCTCCGCGGTCCTGTTCGTGCTCATCTCGTACGCCGTCACCTCGGCCGTCGAGAACAAGCGCCAGGCCAAGGACCGCGTCGCCACCTCGCTCGTGTGGGTCTGCTTCATCCTCGCCCTGATCCCCCTGCTCTCCCTGCTGTGGACGACGGTCAGCCGGGGCACCAAGGTCCTCGACGGCGACTTCCTCACCCACTCCATGGCCGGCGTCCCCGGCTTCGAGAAGGGCGGCGGCGTCTACCACGCGCTGGTCGGCACCCTGGAGCAGGTCGGCATCGCCACCCTGATCTCCGCCCCGCTCGGCCTGCTGACCGCGGTCTACCTGGTGGAGTACGGCAAGGGCGCGCTCGCCAAGGCCGTGACGTTCTTCGTCGACGTGATGACCGGCATCCCCTCCATCGTGGCGGGCCTGTTCATCCTCACCCTGATGCTGATGTTCGAGCTGAAGCCGTCCGGCTTCATGGGCTCCCTGGCGCTGGCGATCCTGATGATGCCGGTCGTGGTCCGCTCCACCGAGGAGATGCTCAAGCTCGTCCCGAACGAGCTGCGCGAGGCCTCCCTCGCCCTCGGCGTGCCGAAGTGGCGCACGATCCTGAAGGTGGTCCTGCCGACCGCGATCGGCGGCATCACCACGGGCGTCATGCTCGCCATCGCCCGTATCGCCGGCGAGACCGCGCCGATCATGCTGCTCGTCTTCGGCAGCCAGCTGATCAACACCAACCCGTTCGACGGCGCCCAGTCCTCGCTCCCCTTCTACATCTGGGAGCAGTACCGGGTGGGCAGCGAGGCGTCGTACGACCGCGCCTGGGCCGCCGCCCTGGTCCTGATCGCCTTCGTCATGATCCTCAATCTGGTGGCCCGCGGCATCGCCCGCTGGAAGGCCCCGAAGACCGGCCGCTGACGCGACCAACGAAAGAAGCAGTGATTCTGATGGCCAAGCGAATCGACGTCAGCGGCCTGACCGCCTACTACGGCTCCCACAAGGCGATCGAGGACATCTCGATGACCGTGGAGCCCCGCTCGGTGACCGCCTTCATCGGCCCGTCCGGCTGCGGCAAGTCCACCTTCCTGCGCACCCTGAACCGGATGCACGAGGTCACCCCCGGCGGCCGCGTCGAGGGCAAGGTGCTCCTGGACGACGAGAACCTGTACGGCAGGGACGTCGACCCGGTCGCCGTGCGCCGTACGGTCGGCATGGTCTTCCAGCGCCCGAACCCGTTCCCCACCATGTCGATCTTCGACAACGTGGCGGCCGGGCTGCGCCTCAACGGTTCGTACAAGAAGAACCAGCTGGCGGACGTGGTCGAGAAGTCCCTCAAGGGCGCGAACCTCTGGAACGAGGTCAAGGACCGCCTCAACAAGCCCGGCTCGGGCCTGTCCGGCGGCCAGCAGCAGCGGCTGTGCATCGCCCGCGCGATCGCGGTCGAGCCGGACGTCCTGCTGATGGACGAACCCTGCTCGGCCCTGGACCCGATCTCCACCCTCGCGATCGAGGACCTGATCGGCGAGCTGAAGGAGCGCTTCACGATCGTCATCGTGACGCACAACATGCAGCAGGCGGCGCGCGTCTCGGACCGTACGGCGTTCTTCAACCTGGCGGCCGTCGGCCAGCCCGGCCGCCTGGTGGAGCTCGACGAGACCGAGCGGATCTTCTCCAACCCGTCCGTCCAGGCGACCGAGGACTACATCTCGGGCCGCTTCGGATAACCCCGGACCGTCTGCGGTGCTGCATGGCGGTGCCACCGCAAGACGAAGGGCCCGCCCCCTGGTGCCAGGGGGCGGGCCCCTTTACGTACCCCGCCAGGCCCGGGAGACCGTTTGCGCCTGCGGGCCCTGAAGGGGCGCGGGGAACTGCGCGAGCAACCACCCAGCGACCCGCAGGCAAAAGCAAAAGGGGCCCGGGGCAGAGCCCCGAGCCCCCCGTAACGCGGCTCAGCCGAAGAAGATCCGCACCACGTAATAGCTCGCCGCCGCGACGATCGCCGCCGCGGGCATCGTGATGAACCACCCGAGGATGATGTTCTTCGCCACACCCCACCGCACCGCGTTGACGCGCTTGGTCGCCCCCACACCCATGATCGCGGACGTGATGACATGCGTCGTCGAGATCGGCGCGTGGAACAGGAACGCCGACCCGAACATGATCGAGGCCCCCGTGGTCTCCGCGGCGAACCCCTGCGGCGGATCAAGCTCGATGATCTTCCGCCCGAGGGTCCGCATGATGCGCCACCCACCGGCGTACGTCCCCAGCGACAGCATCGCCGCGCAGGCGATCTTCACCCAGATCGGGATCTCGTCGCCCGCGGACTGCACATCCGCGATGACCAGGGCCATCACCACGATGCCCATGGTCTTCTGGGCGTCCTGGAGGCCGTGCCCGAGCGCCATGCCCGCCGCCGAGACGGTCTGCGCGATACGGAAGCCCCGCTTGGCCTTGTGCGGGTTGGACTTGCGGAACATCCACAGGATCGCGCACATCACCAGGTAACCGGCGACGAGCCCGATCACCGGCGAGACGAACATCGGTACGACGACCTTGTCGAGCACCCCGTCCCAGTGGACGGTCGTCCCGCCCGCGAGCGCCGCGCCGACCATGCCGCCGAACAGGGCGTGCGAGGACGAGGACGGCAACCCGAAGTACCAGGTCACCAGGTTCCAGATGATCGCCCCGACCAGCGCGGCGAACAGGATCCCCATCCCCTTGTTGCCCTCGGGGGTGGCGATCAGGCCCTCACTGACGGTCTTGGCGACCCCGCTGCCGAGGAAGGCACCGGCGAGGTTCATCACGGCGGCCATGGCCAGCGCCGCACGCGGGGTCAGCGCCCGCGTCGAGACGGAGGTCGCGATGGCGTTCGCCGAGTCGTGGAACCCGTTCGTGTACGTGAATCCGAGCGCGACCGCGATGGTCACGATCAGTGCGAAGGTGTCCACGAAGCTCAGGACTCCTTGACGGCGATGGTCTCCACCGTGTTCGCCACGTGCTCGAAGGCGTCGGCGGCCTCTTCGAGCACGTCCACGATCTGCTTGAGCTTGAGCACCTCAATGGCGTCGTACTTGCCGTTGAAGAGATGGGCGAGCAGCTTGCGGTGGATCTGGTCGGCCTGGTTCTCCAGACGGTTGACCTCGATCCAGTACTCGGTGAGGTTGGACATCGTCCGCAGGTTCGGCATGGCCTCGGCGGTCAGCTCGGCCGCCCGCGCCAGGACCTCGATCTGCTGCTCGACGCCCTTGGGCAGCTCCTCGACGTTGTAGAGGACGACGAGGTCGACGGCCTCCTCCATGAAGTCCATGATGTCGTCGAGGCACGACGCGAGGTTGTAGATGTCCTCGCGGTCGAACGGCGTGATGAACGAGGAGTTCAGCTGGTGGAAGATCGCGTGGGTCGCGTCGTCACCCGCGTGCTCCGCTGCCCGCATCCGCTCCGCGATCTCGGCCCGGGACGCGGAATCCGCTCCGAGCAGTTCCATCAGGAGCTTCGAGCCCGTGACGATGTTGTCCGCGGACGCGGAGAACATGTCGTAGAAGCTCGTCTCCCTGGGGGTCAGACGAAAGCGCACGTGGGGTCCTCGGGGTGCTCTGGATTCGGTCAGGCTGATGCTAGGCGCATCATCCGGCCACGGCTAACCGGCGTACTTCAGTGTCGCCCATCAGGCACAGTGATCAGCACGGGCCCCCGGCCCGTATCCGTACCCCCTTCCACGGGGTTCGTTACCCTATACCCACGAGGGGTATCCACCCCCTCTTCTGACCACGGGAGGACGCGATGACGACCACCGAGCCCGCCGAGCCGGACACCGTCCTCACGGACCAGCCGCACGCGGTACACGGCTACCACAAGCAGAAGGAAGAACACCTCAAGCGGCTGCGCAGGATCGAGGGGCAGATCCGCGGGCTCCAGCGCCTGGTGGACGAGGACGTCTACTGCATCGACATACTCACCCAGGTCTCGGCGTCCACCAAGGCCCTCCAGTCCTTCGCCCTCCAGCTCCTGGAGGAGCACCTGCGGCACTGTGTGGCGGACGCCGCGGTGAAGGGCGGCGGGGAGATCGACGCGAAGGTGGAAGAGGCCACGAAGGCGATCGCCCGCCTGCTGCGCACCTGAACGACGGCCGCCGACGGCCCGCCCGGGTGGCTCGCCCCTGTCGGCCCGCCCTCGGTAGCCCGGTCCGGTGGACCGCCCCCGGTGACCGCCCCGGCCACCTGGCCGGCTGTCTGGCCGGAAGCCGGCGGCCGGGCCCGGTCACGTGCACCGGGAGCCGCGGGCCTGGCCGGAATCAGCCCCCGGCGCCGGCGGGGGTCTCGGGCTCGACCTTGAGCACCTCGTCGATCAGGTCGGGACTGAGCCGCTCCCCGTCGGCGGCCGAGGCGGCGATCATCAGCTCACCGCACAGCTCGATCTCGACGAGGGCCACGTGGTCCTGGACGGTTGTGCTGCGGAGCCCGGCCACGCACCTCACCCCTCTACCCCTCTTTCTGCCGTCGTCGGCTTCCTAGCGTAGGGAGGAGCACACACACCGCGCATGGCACGGACGGACCATTTCCGCCACCGCCCATGACTGAATTCCCGAACGCCTCCCGGCCCCCTATGACTCGATCTTCCCGGCGTAGATGTCCCGCTCCGCCGGGAGCTGCACGGCGGCGGGCACCCCGAATCCGTACAGCAGCGTGGTCGAGGCGACCGCGACCGTACGCCCCTGGTTGACGTAGCTGAAGTGCTGGCGCAGCTTGCGGAGCAGGCCCTGGGCGTCGAAGTACGCGTCGAAGGGCACCGCGCCCTTGGACCGGCCGAAGCCCTTCGCCGCGGCCGCCAGCGAGCCGCGCGCGTGCGGCCCGGCCGCGCCCGCCGCGCGGGGGATGTCGGCGGTGCCCCGGTAGTGCCGGACCCGGACGCCCGCCAGGTCCTCCTCGCCCACGAACCTCACCGCGCCCGAGCCGCGCAGCAGTTCGGCCGCCACCATCGGGTCGGTGACCCCGCCGGTGACCAGGTTGCCGTCGGGGAGCGTCGCCGTGTCGACGCGGACCCACTTGTCGGCGGGGACGCCCGCGCCCCGGTTCTTCATGTAGAGCGCGCCGGGCGCCAGCAGTTCGGTGATCGGGCGGTGCTCCTCGGCGCCCGCCGCGTCCCGGGGCAGGACGACCTTCAGCCGGCCCATGCGGCGCGTGAAGTCGTACACCCCCTCGCCGCGGATCGTCACGCGCGTGCCGCCCGCGGCCATCTCCATGGAGGTGCTGGTCTTGGAGCTGCGGGCGGCCACCAGCGCGTCCGCCGCGCGGGCCACCACCTGGCTGGGCTCGGCCGCACGCCCCTGCGGCCCGTCGGCGCCCGCGGAGGCGTCGGCCCCGCAGCCGGCGACGAGCACGCCCGCGACGGTCACCGCGGCGGCCGTCACGCCGGTCACGACGGCACCGGCGAAGCCCGCGCCCCCAAGCCCCTGCCGCCGCACCGCCATCGCCGTCAACCCCCAAGCGCCTTCCACGACCCGCCGCACCACCCGCCCCGTCTAACGACCGCGTCCCCACCCCGGTCACGCCCGCGCCCGACGCTGGGTACCGTGGCAGCGTGCCCCACCAAGCCTCAGCTCCTGAGCACCGCACCACGACGACGGAACGCGGCAGCTTCGCCCACGCCCACTGCACCTGCGGCTGGACCGGCCCCGCCCGCCGCTCCCGCGACAAGGCGCGAGGGGACGCGCGGCAGCACGAGTCGGCGGACTAGGCCCGCCCGGGGGCCGCGAAAACGTCCGGCCGGCCGAGCAAGGACCCGTACGCCACGGGACGGTTCGGAGCCCGGCCCTGCGGGAACACGTCCCCGCATGGACCGGCGCTCCCTCCTCGCCGCCGGGGCCGCGGGGACCGCCCTCGCCGCCGCGTCCGCCTGCACGTCCGGCGCGGCCCGCGGCGAGGCATCGACATCCCCCCGGTCACCCGCGCCCACCGCCGCCACCTCGGCCTCCGGTACCGGCACGGCTCCGGCCGCCTGGACCGCCCTCGCGCGCTCGCTCGCCGGTTCCCTGGTGCGGCCCGAGGACGCCGCGTACCCGACCGCCCGTCAGCTCTACAACACCCGCTTCGACGGCCTGCGTCCGGCGGCCGTCGCGTACGTGGCGAACGACGACGACGTACGGGAGTGCCTGGCCTTCGCCCGCGCCCACCGCACCCCGGTCGCGCTGCGCGGCGGCGGCCACTCGTACGCGGGATGGTCCTCCGGCACCGGCCGCCTCGTCCTGGACCTGTCGAGGCTCAACGGCGTCCGGGCCGACGGCGACACCGCCACGGTCGGCGCGGGCGCCCGGCTGCTCGACGTCTACCTGGCCCTGGGCAGGGGCGGCCGGACGATCCCCGGCGGCTCCTGCCCCACCGTCGGCGTCACCGGGCTCACCCTCGGCGGCGGTCACGGCGTCGCCACGCGCGCGTACGGCGCGACCTGCGACAGCCTCACCTCCGCGACCCTGATCACCGCCGACGGCAGACGGCTCACCGCCGACGCCGACCACGAGAGCGACCTCTTCTGGGCCCTGCGCGGCGCGGGCAACGGCAACTTCGGCGTCGTCACGGGCCTGACCTTCCGTACGCACGACGCCCCGCGGACCGTCACCGCCCACCTGACCTGGCCCTGGGCCAAGGCGCGTGCGGTGATCGGGGCCTGGCAGGAGTGGGGCCCCGACCAGCCCGACGAGATCTGGTCCGCCGCCCATCTCGCGGCGGCCGCGGGCGGCGTGAAGGCGGGGGCCGCGCCGACCGTCGGCGTCTCCGTGTTCTCGCTGGGCACCTACGGCGATCTCCAGAACGCCGTGGACCGCCTCGCCGACCGCGTAGGCGCCCCCGCCGACTCCGTCTCGCTGCGCCGCCACGGCTACACCGAGGCGATGCTCGCGTACGCCGGCTGCGCCGGGCTCTCCGAGGACCGGTGCCGGCTGCCCGGCGCCACGCCCGGCCGCTCGCCGCGGGGCGCGCTCCAGCGCGAGACGTACGCGGCCCGCTCCGCCTTCTTCGACCGGGCGCTCCCCGCCGACGGCGTACGGGCCCTGCTCGCCCGGACCGAGGCGTTCGGGAACGTGGCGGTGGGGCAGGGCGGCGGGGAGGGCAGCGTGGCGCTCACGGCGCTCGGCGGGGCGCTGAACCGGGTCTCCCCGACGGCGACGGCGTTCGTGCACCGGCGTTCGCGGGTGCTCGCGCAGTACATCGCCTCCTGGCGGCCGGACACCCCGGGAACGGCCCAGCGGGCCTGGCTGAATACCACCCATGACGCGCTGAGCCGGTACGCGAACGGCGCCGCCTACCAGAACTACACCGACCCGGAGCTGAGGGACTGGCGCCGGGCGTACTACGGCGCCGCCGCGCCCCGGCTGGCCGAGCTGAAGCGCCGGTACGACCCGACGCGCCTGTTCGACTTCCCGCAGGCGCTGTAGTCCCGCAGGGGGTGCAGTCCCGCAGGGGGTGCAGTCCTGCGGCGGTGCAGTCCCGAGTCCCGCGGCGGGTGCGCGACCGCCGAACCGGCCTACGCCGCCAGGTCGTTCTCGCCCGGTCCGGCTCCCGTCCCGGTCTCCGCACCCGACCGGGAGCCGCGGGGCTCCGGCAGGTCGGCGGCGAGCCGCAGCGAGGACTGGCCGGCGCGCCGCGACCGTACGAGACGGCCGAGCCGGGGCGAGCGGGCCACGGTCGACACCAGCGGGGTCAGCAGCATCAGCGCGAGCGGCGCGAGCAGCAGGGTGACGGCGGTACCCAGGGCGAAGCCGCCGACCACGTCCGTGGGGTAATGCACGCCCATGTAGACCCGGCTGAAGCCCTCGGCGAGCGCGAGACCGATGGCGAGCAGCCCGAACCTGCGGTGCGCGACGAAGAGTCCGGCCCCGATCGCCATGGCCAGCGTGGCGTGGTCGCTCACGAACGAGTAGTCCGTCTTGCCGTCCACCAGGACGTCGAGCCCCTTGTGGGCGACGAACGGCCGCGGCCGTTCCACGAACCCCCTGATGGGGATGTTGACGAGCAGCGCGATCCCGGCGGCGAGCGGCGCCCAGACGAGGGCGGCGAGGGACGCGAGCGCGCTCTCCCGGTCGTCCGCGCGCCGCAGGCTCCACCAGCACCGGAGCACGACGAGGACGAGGGCGAGGAGGATGCCGTACTCCCCGACGAACTCCATCACGCGGTCGAGCCAGGTGGGAGCGGAAGCGGCGAGTCCGTTGATGTCGTAGAGCAGGCTGACGTCCAGGTTCGCCCCGTCGAGCGCGAGTCCAGCCATGCCGAGGCCCCTTGCCTGTGCGTGTAGCTACCAACCCCCGTGGTCAGTACTGCTGCGGTCACTGTCCACTGAACGGCCTGAACGGCCCTCGCGTTCCACTCTCCACGGAATGATCACGACGACGTTACCGAAGAGAGACTCATCGTCGCAGCTCAGGGCCATGACTTGACGGAGAGTGCCGACGAGTTCCGGCCACTTCCCACCGGGGGTCACGTACCCGGTTTGAAGGTCGGCAACGCGGCGGCGCCGTCCTTGGTCACCCGGGTCGCGCCGAAGTAGTCCGGCGCGTCGATCTTGTCGAAGCGGATGACGGCGCCGGTGTACGGGGCGTTGATCATGTACCCGCCGCCGACGTACAGCCCGACATGGTGGATGGCGCGGGAGTTGGTCAGGTCGTCCGAGAAGAAGACGAGGTCGCCGGGGAGGAGCTCGTTGCGGGCGGGGTGCGGACCGGCGTTGTACTGGTCGTTGGCGACCCGTGGCAGCGCGATCCCGACGCTGGCGTAGGCGGCCTGGGTAAGCCCCGAACAGTCGAACCGCCCGCCCTGGGCGGCGGTCCCCTCCCCACCCCAGAGGTAGGGGGTCCCGAGCTTCTGCTGCGCGTAGTAGATGGCCCCGGCGGCCTGCTGGGAGGGGGCCACCCGGGTGGTGGGGCGGGCGAAGCTCTTTTCCAGGGTGCGGATGATCTTCACGTAGTTCTGGGTCTCGGGGTACGGCGGCACCCCGCCGTACTTGATCACCGCGTACGCGCCCGCGTTGTAGGCGGCCAGCATGTTGGCGCCCTGGTCCCCCGGCACGTTCTTGACGTACTTGGCGAGTTCGCAGTCGTACGAGGCGGCGGAGGGGATGGCGTCCTGCGGGTCCCACACGTCCCGCTTGCCGTCCCCGTTGCCGTCGATGCCGTGGGACTCCCAGGTGCCGGGGATGAACTGGGCGATGCCCTGGGCCTTCGCGGGGCTGACGATCGTCGGGTTCCAGCCGCTCTCCTGGTAGAGCTGGGCCGCGAGCAGCGCCGGGTTCAGCGCGGGGCAGAGCGTCCCCCACTTCTGCACCAGCGGCTGGTACTTGGCCGGGACCGCTCCCTTCGCCAGCCCGACCGCGCCGCCCCCGCCGCCCAGGCCGCCGGCCAGCCCGGCCGCGGCCGAGTACGTTCCGACGACGAGCAGCGCGAGGAAGCTCAGGCACAGCCCGAACCCGATCCCGCCTGCCACCCAGAATTTGCGCACCCGTCAACCCTCCCCCATCGCCGCCGGGTTCACCGCCACTTTCCCGCCAGCCGTGTCGGCCGCGCGTCTCATTCCACGACGAAGCCCGCGCAGACGACGCTCCGGTACTCCCTCACCCCCTTCACATGCTGGTAGACGACGGTCCATTCGGTCGACTTGTCCCGCTCCACGGCCAGGGCGGGCAGCACCTTGCCCTGGGAGCGGAGGACGAAGTCGTCCGGGTACGTCACGTACTTCCACTGCGTCTGGGCTCCCGCGTACAGGTCGGACACCTTGCTGACGAAGCCGAGCTGCCGGTTGGGCGTCCGGGCGGTCGGGTTCCCGTTCGCGTCGACCTCGTGCGGCGGCTTCACGGTGATCGCGAGGTAGTACGGAGGCGCGCCCGGCTCCTCGTACTTGAGCCGGTATCCGATCTGCACCTTGCCCGCCGGCACCTCGTCCGTGGCGGAGAGCCCCCCGGGGGTCACCGCGAACTGGAACTGGGTGTCCAGCTGTTCCTGTGCCGGCTGCCGGCAGCTGTCCGACAGCCCCGAGTAGCCGTCGAGGGACGGCGCGGTCTGCTCGATGTACTGCGGCGGCCCCAGCGGTGCCTTCTTGCCGGAGTCGGCGGGGCTCGCGCTCCGCGACGGGCCGGGCGTCCCCGACGCCTCGGCCCCCGCGCCCCCTCCCTTCCCACCCGGCAACCCCTGCACCACCACAGCCCCCACCACCCCCAGCACCGCCGCCACCGCGACCGTCACCAGCCAGGTGGTGCGGCGGGAGCGGGGCGGGGCGGGGGGCGGGGTGGGACGGTTCGGGGGGAGGGCCGTCGCCGTGGGGAGGTCGTGCGGGGGCGGTTCCGTCAGGCCCGCCGAGAGCGCCTGGTAGTACGGATCCTCGACCAGCGCCGACGTCACCCCGCACCGCACGATCACCTCCGCCGGAGTCGGCCGGTGCGCCGGATCCTTGGCCGCGCAGGACGCGATCAGCGCCGCCAGCCCGGGCTCGACGCCGGCCACGTCGATGGGCTCGTGGACGGCCCGGTACGACACGCCCTCCACCGACCCCGCCCCGAACGGCGCCCTCCCGGTGGCCGCGAACGCCATCGTCGCCCCCAGCGCGAACACGTCCGCCGCGTCACCCACCTCGTTGCGCACCAGCACCTCGGGAGCCGTGTAGCCGGGGGTGCCGGGTGCGGCGCCCGTGCGGGTGAGGGCCGTGTCCGCCGCCGCCCGCGCGATGCCGAAGTCGATGAGCTGCGGGCCCTGCGGTGCCAGGATGACGTTCTGGGGCTTGAGGTCCCGGTGCGTCACCCCGTACGCGTGCACGCTCGCCAGCCCCTCCGCCAGCGCGGCGAACAGCCTGCGGCAGGTGTCGGGCGGGAACGGGCCCCGGTCGGCGACGGCCCGGCTCAGGGTCGGGCCGGAGACGTACTCCGTGGCGAGCCAGTACGGCGGCGCCGCCAGCGACGCGTCGATCAGGTTCGCGGTGTACGCGCTGCGCACCGCCCGTACCGTCTCCGCCTCCCGCCGGAAGCGGGCCAGCGCCTCCGGGTGGTCGGTGATCTCGTCCTTGATCACCTTGAGCGCGACCAGCCGGCCGCCGGGCGAGCGCCCGAGGTAGACCATGCCCATCCCGCCCGCACCCAGCCGGGCGAGCAGGGCGTACGTACCTATATGTGCCGGATCCCGGGGCCTGAGCGCGTCCACCGCACGACTCTGTCACGCAACTGGCGCGCTTCTCACGCCCGTTGACCTACTTGTGATCACGTGCGACGCCGGGCGACCGATTCGCGTACGGATACGCCCGTATCCCCGGCTCGCCACCCGCTCCTCGACGTTGCTAGGTTGCGTCGGCAAGTAAAGGAAAGCAAAAGGCATGGCAACGGGGGAACGGCCGCACATGGTACTCAGCGCGCAATGGGACGAGCTCTTCGCGGGGACTCCGCCCAGGCCGGGCGAGCGCGAGCCGTCCGCCGCCGGTATGCGGCTCGCTTCTGCCAACAGCAAAGAGGGCGGCGGGGGCGATGGCGCCCCTGACATCCGGTTCAGCAAGTCTCCCTGGACCTCCGCCGGCAAGGTCGCCGGGGAACTGCGCACGGGCGCGGCCGGCGCGCTCACCGACCTCGCCTCCGCCTCCGAGGGCCTCACCGCCGGCACCGAGGGCTTCACCGCCACGGCCGCCCTGGTGGAGATCCAGAAGTCCTGGAACGACCGGCTCGGCGCGGTCCGCGACGAGTGCGGACGCCTGGACGGGGCGCTCCGAAGCGTCGGCAAGGACTTCGGCGAGACCGACGTGCGGGTCGGCAACGACGTCAAGGCCGCCGTGCCCGCCGCCCCGGCCGGCCCGAAGGGCCGGTGACCCGCCCGTGCCCACCTGGCAGCAGCTGCGCGATGTGAAGCTGTCCGAGTTCAGCGACGCCGCCGACGGCTGGGGCAAGGTCAGCGGCCGCGCCAACGCCGCCAAGGACCGCGTCGACAACGAGATGCGCGCCCGTATCCACGAGACGCAGCAGAGCGGGACCGCCGAGGCCGCCGTCGCCGACACCGGACGGCTCAGTCGCAACTTCCAGTACCTGCACACCGAGTGCGGTCTGGTGCGTACCGCGCTCGACGGGCTCGCCACCGAGCTCGCCGCGCCGCAGAAGAAGCTGAAGCAGGCGCTGGAGGACGCGGAGAACCTGAAGTTCACGGTCCAGCCGGACGGCTCGGTGAAGTACCCGAGCACCGCCTCCGTCGTCGTGCCGCTCGCGCCCGGTCCCGGTGTCGCCAGGCCCGGGGCCCCGGTGCCGTTCCTGCCCGGCAAGGGCGAGGGCGGCAGCGACCCGAACAAGGCGAAGGCGGAGGACATCGCCGAGCGGATCGCCGGGGCGGTCCGGGACGCGGCCGAGATCGACGGCCGGTACGCGGGCGTCCTGCGCCGTCTGAAGTCCCCACCCGGCCTCGCCGTCACCAACGAGATGCTGGTCGACGCGGCCGCGGACACGAAGGACGTCCAGAAGAACGCGAAGTTCCTACCGGAATCAGGCATTCCGAAGGGGAAGTCGCCCGCGGACACCAAGAAGTGGTGGGACGGTCTGAGCCAGGAGGAGCGCGACGAGTACGCGACCCTCTACCCGGCGGCCGTCGGCGCCCTCGACGGCCTGCCGGCCACGGTCCGCGACGACGCCAACCGCATGGTGCTCGCCGAGGCCCGCGCCCAGGTCCAGCTCGACCGCGACGCCCTCGGCCCCGAGCCGGACCGTCTGCTGATGACGCGGCGGGGCGGTGAGCCGGTGATGATCGAGAACCCCGAATGGCGCAAGTGGGACAAGAAGCGGGGCCCTCTCGACGCGAAGATCAAGGGCATGGACGCGATCCAGGGGCGCTTCGACCGTACGGGCACGGCGACCCGGCCCGGCGAACGACCGCTCCCCGAGGCGTACCTCCTCGGGTTCGACGCGGACGGCATCGGCCGCGCCATCGTCGCCAACGGAAACCCGGACACGGCGACGCACACCTCCGTCTACGTGCCCGGGACGGGAACGAACCTCGAAGGCATCAACGGCAACATCGGCCGCATGGAGAAGCTCTGGCGGACCAGCTCGGACATCTCCCGCGGGGCAAGTGTCTCCACGATCACCTGGTTCGGCTACGACGCGCCGCAGAGCATCCTCACGGACGCTCCCCGCAGTGGTTACGCCAACGAGGGCGGCCCGATCCTCAACGACTTCCTCGGCGGTCTGCGCGCCGCCCACGAGGGCGAACCCGGCCATCTGACGGCCCTGGGCCACAGCTACGGCAGTACGGTCATCGGCTCGGCCGCCCGCCAGGGCACCCTCCCCGTCGACGACGTCTTCGTGGCGGGCAGCCCCGGTGAGCAGGTGGGCCACGCCTCCGAGATGGACGTGCCCAAAGGCCATGTCTGGGCGGCCAACGCGGACAGCGAGCCGTTCCTCAAGGGCATGCCGATCCCGTTCATCGGTGACGACAAGTACGGGGGCGTCAACATCCCCTTTGTCTCCAGCGACCCGGTCCCCGAGATCGGCGGCTGGGGCCACGCGCCGAAGAAGCTCGACATCGACGTCCTGCCCGCGTGGCTCGACGGCGACGGCATGAGCGTCGTCAAGCCCCTGACCCCGAGCAACCCGGACTTCGGCGCCAACATCGTCGCCACGGACGGCTCCCGGGGGCACAGCGGCTACTGGGACGAGGGATCCCAGAGCCTCCTCAACCAGGCCCGGGTCACCGTGGGCCAGTACGACAGGGTGAAGCTCCTTGACCAGTAACGCCAGGAGTCCGCGGCTTCGCGGACCGGTCCGGCTCGTCGCGCTGGCCGCCGCCGTACTCACCGCCACGACAGGATGCACCGCCATGGACAACGACGGACTCGACTACACGCCCGAGAAGAAGACCGTCGAGGTCGCCCAGGAGCTGTCCCGGCAGCAGTCCAGCCTCCTCCTGGACGTCTCCGGGTTGAAGCAGTACGGCACGACGAACGGCGGCCCGTACACCGACCCCTGCCCGAGGGTCGAGCACGGCTACCGCGTGAAGCACAGCTGGATGGTCTACGGCCCCTCCCGCGAAGTCCTCTCCGCCGCACTGCGGCGCCTGCACGAGGAGCTGCCCAAGCACGGCTGGAAGGTCTACCGCTTCGAGAAGGCGGGCTCCAAGGCCCAGCAGATGCAGCTCGACGTCGAGGACCTGAGGCTGCACCACACGGCGACGATCGAGGAGGACTTCGCCTCGCGCGACCCGAAGGCCTCCAAGTGGGAGAAGGCGGGCCGCGACGGCCTGTTCGTCATGCTGGACTCGCCCTGCTACGTCGACCCCGCGTACACGGAGGGCGCCCAGTAGCCCGTACCCACGGGCCCGGGCCCCGCCGGCCCCCTCAACACCCCTCCCCGCCCGCCAGCCGGAACAGCTCCGCCGTGCTCGGCCCGAAGACGATGCTGTACGACACGTCCGGGTCGTCCCCGCCCTCCTCGTAACCGCCGATGACCCCCACCACCGACCCGTCCGCCGCCTCCCACGGGCTGCCGCTGGTGCCGCCGGAGTAGCCGGGGCACTCGATGCGCTGCTGGGTGGCGCCGTACCGTGTCGTGCGGTTCGTGCAGGTCAGGGGGGAGTCGGCGTCGCTCGGATACCCGGTGACCGTGACGGTGTCCGCGGCGCCGGCCGTGGCTGTGGCGTCGGCCGTGGCTGTGGTGTCGGGCGCGGCCGTGGTGCCGGCCGTGGCCGTGGCCGTGGTGTCGGGCGTGGCGTCCGCTGTGGCATCGGACGGCGGCGGCGTCGCCAGCCGCGCCGCGCCCACCGCGTCCTCCACCCGCGCCCCCGTCAGCGAGCCGGCGCCCAGAACCGCGAAGGCCACGTCGTCGTCCTCGCTGCCGTCCTCCTGCCACGCGTCATCCGTATAGGTGTCCTCCACCGGCCAGGTGCCGTACGGCGCCCGGCCGTCCCGGTAGCCCGGCACGAAGACCGCGTCGTCCTGGCCGTCCAGGCAGTGCGCCGCCGTGACGATCAGGTTCCGGTCCGCGCTGTGCACCACGGACGCCGTGCAGAAGTGGTCGCCGTCCAGGCCGCCCTCGAACAGCGCGCCCACGCGCGCGGAGGCGGCCGTGGCCGGCGCCACGACGGTCCGGCCGCCCGTCCCGGGGTCCCGGTCCCCGTACGCGGGGATCACCAGGAGCACGGCCACCGCCGACAGCGCACGCAGCTGGGAGACGTGTCTCATGACCCGGACTGTGCCGCTCCGACCTGAGAACAGCCCTGGAACTTTTCTGAGAAGAGTCTGTGAAGTGAGCCGGCGAGGAGTTCGCGCGGGGGCCCGTACGAGCACCCTGACAGGGGGCCGGACGCGCCCGCGCGAGTTCCGCTCGAGCCAACGGGCCCAGAGTGCACCAACGACAGTCATTGCCCGGAGTCACTGTGCGTGATACACAGAGTGACCATACGCGAATCCGTAGAGAACCGGTCCACCGCAGGTCAGGGCGGTGCGACCGGCACAGCTGTGCGGTTTCGGGAAAAGAGAGCCGCCAAGTCGACATGCCGGGGCGGTTTCATCAGCGAAGATAGAGCCTGACCCATGCCATGGGGCAGGGGCATCGAACTACCCGACAGGGGCGGTGAGTTACGTGTACCTGGCAGCAGAAAAGGGCGACATCACCACGATCATCGGCGGGATCGCGCCCAACTGGGGGCCGTTCGGAAGCCTGGGCAACGAGGCCCGGGTGATGGTCGAAGTCGTGATGGCCGTGGCCATCCTCCTGTGCCTCGGCATCGCCGTCTGGGGCGCGGCCAAGCAGCGGATCGGCGCGACCGCGCTGCGCGACACGTTCAGCGCGGAGCAGGGCAAGGGTCTGATCGTGGCCGGACTGACCGGAGTCTTCATCATCGGTTCGCTCGGCACCCTGTTCACCATCGTGTACGGGATGGCCGTCTGACCCGATCCGATCTGAACTGATCTGAACTGATCCGACCGGGTCCTACCTGACCTGTCCTCAGGCCGGGTGCCATCCCGTTTCCTTCGTCCCCACGGCCCCGCCCAGGCCCTCCCCCACCATCCGTCCGTCGTGCCCACCGACTGAGGTTGCGTCTCCCTGATGTCGAGTCACCACACCGCGCCCGCGCGGGAACCAGCACGGCTACCGTCGTACTACGACACGACGGACCAGCGAAGGGTTGAGGGGGCGTACGCGGCATGAGCCTCGGCGACGAGCACGACTCCAGGCGCACGGAGGACGCGTACAGCACCGTCGGCGGTACGCGCCAGACGCGCACCCGACTGCCGGAGGGCGAGGGCGCCGACGTGTACGGCGGCGCCCGCCGCCCCGTCCGCGCCTCCCGCTCCCTGATCATGGTCGTGGGCGTGGTGGCGCTCCTCGTCGCCGCGATCGCCTTCGCCAACCGGGGCGACAGCGGCGGCGGCACCTCGGACGACCCCAAGCACACGGGATCGAACCCGACGGCGGCGAGCGGGGCGAAGCCGGTCGAGGGCAAGACCGGCGGAATCGCCTCGGGCTTCGCCCAGACGGAGCAGGGGGCACAGTCGGCGGCGGCGAACTACGCGGTGGCGCTGGGCTCGGACGGCATGTTCAACGCGGCGCACCGGCACGACATCGTGGAGTCCGTCGCGGACGCCTCCAGCAAGGAGAAGCTGCGGTCCGGGTTCGACAGCAACTACTCACCGGGCCTCAACCAGCAGATCGGCCTGACCCCGGAGGGCACCGCGCCCGCGGGGACGACCTTCGTCAACCGGACGGTCCCGGCGGGCACCAAGGTGCAGAGCTACTCGCCGCAGGCCGCGAGCGTCGACGTGTGGTGCATCGGGCTGTTCGGCCTCACCGGAGAGAAGTCCACCAAGCCGGTGACCAGCACCTGGTTCACGATGACGCTGAAGCTGGCGTGGAACGGGTCGGACTGGAAGGTCCTGGAGACCGCTCAGAAGAAGGGCCCGACACCGGTCACCGGCGACAACACCGTGTCCGGCTCCGAGGAGATCGCGAACGCGGTCAAGGAATTCGGAGGGTTCACTTATGCCCGGTAGCCCTCGCAGCCGTACCCGCTCGGTTCTCGCGGCGGCGACCGTCCTGCACACGGCGGTCGTCCTCTTCGCCGCCCGCGCGACGGCCGCCCCCACACCGACGCCGACCCCGTCCGGCAGCGCGTCGCCACCGGCACCGGGCAAGTCCGAGAACCCCTGCTCGCTGATCTCCGGCCCGGCCCGCGACTACTGCGACAGCGGGTCCTCCCAGGCCCCACAGAGGGGCGGCGGCTCCGTCGCCCCCGGCGACCCCGCCGACCCCCTCACCTCCCTCGCCAAAGGCTGCGCCGACGCCGCCGTCTGGGTCGTCGACACGCTCTCCAAGTTCGTGAAGACCGCCGCCAAGGTGGACTTCACCAACCCCGCCTTCCTCGGCCGCTACGCCGTCGTCTTCGCCGCCGCCACCATCCTCACCCTCGTCCTGTGGCTCCTCGCCGTCACCAAGCGGGCGATCCGGGGGGTGCCGCTGACCACGGCGATCTCCGAGGCCGTCGGGTTCCTCTGGCTGACCGTGCTGGCGTCCGCCTTCACCCCGCTGATCCTCTACACCGTCGTCAACGCCACCGACGCCGTCACCGACGTCATCGCCGCCGGCACCGGCGACCAGACCGACGTGTTCTTCGGGTCGTTCTCGGACGCGCTGAAGAAGGGCACGGACATCGGCGGCGGCCCGATCATGCTGATCGTCGTCTCGCTGGTCACCATCCTCGCCGCCGGCATCCTCTTCCTCGAGCTCTACATCCGCGCCCTCCTGCTGTACGTGGGAGCGCTGCTCGGCGTCGTCGTGTACTCGGGACTCGTCGACAAGAACATGTGGGGCCACGTCCGCCGCTGGGCCGGGATCATGATCGCGGTCATCCTGGTGAAACCGATCATCGTGATCGTCCTCAGCCTCGCGGGCGCGCTGTCGGCGGGGAAGGGGCCGGACTCCTTCCAGGCCGTCGTCTCCGGCCTCGCCATCATCCTGCTGGCCATCTTCGCCTCCGCGATGATCTACCGCTTCGTCCCGGGCTTCGGCGACGAGATCGCCGCCGCCCGCACCAACCGCAAGCAGGCCACCGACGGCTCCCAGGCCGCCGCAGTGATCTCCTCCCCGGCCGCCCTCGTCTCCCAGGGCATCAAGACCCACAGCAGCCGGGGCAACCAGGGGGGCGGCGGCGCCCAGGCCCGCCCCGCCAACCCGATGTCCGGCGGCGTCGCCGCCCACAGCAGCCGGGGTTCCTCCGGCGGCGGTGGCGGCGGACCTGTCCCCTCCGCCGCACCCCCGCCCCGTAGCGGCTCCGGACCCACCAGCGGCACCCCGCACAGCAGCCGCAACACCGGCACCAAAGGCAACAACAGCACAGGAGGTGGAGGGCGTTGACGACCCAGTCCCAACCGGTCTCGCCCCGCCGCACGTATCTGATCGGCCGTGCCAGGCCGTCGGCGATCGTCGGCAAGAACCGCGAGACCGGCGAGATCGCGCTGATCATCGGCGGCGCGTTCCTCGGCATGATGTGCGGACTGCTGGTCCCCGTCCTGTCCCTGCGGATCCTGCTCCTCATGGGCTTCCCCATGCTGGCGCTGGCCGCCGTGTACCTCCCGTACAAACACCGCACGTTCTACAAGTGGTTCGAGATCAACCGCAGCTACAAACGCTCCCTGCGGCGCGGCACCACCTACCGCTCCGGCGCCATGGAGGCGGGCGTACGCGGTGACGGGCGCGAGGTCGAGGTCGGGCCGCCGCCCGGCATCGGCCGGATCAACTGGCTCGCCGCGCCCTTCGGGCCCGACGAGATCGCCGTGCTCCTGCACGCCGACCGCCGGACCGTCACCGCCGCCATCGAGATCGAGGGCCCGGGCGTCGGCCTGCGCGACTCCGAGGACCAGGAGGCGCTCGTCGACCGGTTCGGCACCCTGCTCAAGCACGTGGCCAACGGCGACGGGTTCGTCACCCGCCTCCAGATGCTCGCCCGCACCCTGCCCGCCGACCCGGACGCGCACGCCAAGGACGTCGCCCAGCGCGGCGACCACAGCGCCCCCGACTGGCTCCAGGAGTCCTACCAGCAGCTCCAGTCCATGGTGTCGACCTCCAGCGAACAGCACCGCGCGTACCTCGTCGCCTGTATGCAGTACTCGCGCGAGCTCGCCGCCGAGGCGAACGCCATGGCCCGCGCCGCCCGCCCCCAGACCGGCCGCAAGCTGGACCGGGACGCGGGGCTCGCCGTCGTCATGGCCCGCGAGCTCACCGACATCTGCGCCCGGCTCGCCGAGGCCGACATCCGGGTGCGCCAGCCGCTCGGCCAGGGCCGGCTCGCCTCGCTCGTGCACTCCATGTACGACCCCGACCACCCCATCGACCACATCCAGGCCATGACCAAGCGCAACGCCTGGCCCGCCGAGCTGGACGCGGTCGAGCCCACCTACCTCCAGGCCAAGACCCGCGAGTCCTCCACGCGCGCGCCCTGGTGCCACGCCACGGCGTGGGTGAAGGAGTGGCCGATGACCCCCGTGGGCGTCAACTTCCTGGCTCCCCTGCTCGTCCACACCCCGGACGTGATCCGTACCGTCGCGGTCTGCATGGACCTCGAACCCACCGAGGTCGCCATCGAACGCATGCTCACCGAGAAGACCAACGACGAGGCCGAGGCCTCGCGCGCGGCCAAGATGAACCGCACCGTCGACCCGCGCGACATCGCCGCCCACGGCCGCCTCGACCAACGGGGTGAAGATCTCGCCAGCGGCGCGGCAGGCGTCAACCTCGTCGGGTACATCACGGTGTCGGCGCGCTCCCCCGAGGCCCTGGCGAGGGACAAGCGCACCATCCGCGCCTCGGCCGGCAAGTCGTACCTGAAACTGGAGTGGTGCGACCGCGAGCACCACCGGGCCTTCGTCAACACCTTGCCGTTCGCGACCGGCATCCGCCGCTAGCCGAGAGCTGATAGGGGCCCTGCTCATGCGAGATCCGCTCTCCGCGCTCACCAACGCCTTCACCTCCTTCCTCTTCGGCAAGGTCGAGACCACCCGGCTGCCGGTGCGCACCTCCACGGGCCAGGCGCAGGCCGTCTATCTGCCGACGGCGGCGCCGGGTCTTGGCGACTCGGGCGTGATCATCGGCCGCGAGGTCTACAGCGGCAAGGGATACATCTACGACCCCTTCCAGCTGTACGGCCAGCAGCTGCCCGCGCCGCACTGGCTGGTCCTCGGCGAGTCCGGCAACGGCAAGTCGGCGCTGGAGAAGACCTATGTGCTGCGCCAGCTGCGCTTCCGCGACCGGCAGGTCGTCGTCCTCGACGCCCAGGGCGAGGACGGCGTCGGCGAATGGAACCTCATCGCGCGCGAGCTGGGGATAACCCCCATCCGGCTCGACCCGATGGCCGCCCTCGACGGCGGAATCAAGCTCAACCCGCTGGACCCGGCGATCACCACCACCGGCCAGCTGGCGCTCCTGCGCACCATCATCGAGGTGGCGATGGGGCACGGCCTCGACGAGCGCTCGGGCTTCGCCCTGAAGGTCGCCCACGCCTACGTCAACGAGACCATCACCGACCGCCAGCCGGTCCTGATGGACATCGTGGAGCAGCTGCGCCACCCGGAGGCCGCCTCGGCGGTCGCCATGAACGTCGACATAGACGACGTCCGGGCCTGGGGCCTGGACGTGGCGCTCGTCCTGGACCGGCTGGTCGACGGCGACCTGCGGGGCATGTTCGACGGGCCGACCAGCGTCGGCATCGACCTGGACGCCCCGCTGATCGTCTTCGACCTCTCGCACATCGACCGCAACTCGATCGCGATGCCGATCCTGATGGCCATTGTCGGCGTCTGGCTGGAGCACACCTGGATCCGGCCCGACCGCAAGAAGCGCATCTTCCTGGTGGAGGAGGCCTGGCACATCATCAACTCGCCGTTCGTGGCGCAGCTCTTCCAGCGGCTGCTCAAGTTCGGCCGACGGCTCGGTCTCTCCTTCGTGGCGGTGGTGCACCACCTGTCGGACGTCGTGGACGGGGCGGCCGCGCGGGAGGCGGCGGCGATCCTGAAGATGGCGTCGACCAGGACGATCTACGCCCAGAAGGCGGACGAGGCGAGGGCGACGGGCCGGGTCCTCGGCCTGCCCCGCTGGGCGGTCGAGATCATCCCGACGCTCACGCCCGGTATCGCCGTCTGGGACGTCAACGGCAATGTCCAGGTGGTCAAACACCTGGTCACCGAGCGGGAACGGCCCCTGGTCTTCACCGACCGGGCCATGACCGAGTCGGCGGCGACCGACGACGTGCTCGCGCACGAACTGGAGAGCCGCCTGGAATCGGAGAGCGAGCGCAGGGCAGCGATGATGGAACAGCGCATGTCAGGCACCTCCTCCCCCGAGTCGACCGTGGCCTGACGGCCGGCGGGCCCCTCCCCCCGAGGGGCCCGTCCGATCAACGGCCGCCCGCAGCACCAAAGTTCCCCGACACGCGCAAGTCGGCCCGACACGCCGGAGGTTGCCTGCAATGCCGGAGTCCCGCTCCCGCGGCGAGGAGCGCGGCATCCCCGACTCCCTGCTGGTCGGGCTGCTCGCGTTCCTGCTCGGTCTGACAGTCCTGGTCTGGATGGCGACGGGCCTCGCGGGCCTGTTCAGCCACGGCGCCTGGCCGGACGCAGTGACGTTCACCCGCACCCCGCTCGCCCTGCGCCAACTGGTCCAGGCCCCCCACGACCTCCCGGCGGCCTGGCCGGACACCCCCGCCGCCCAGCTCTCCGGCTACGGCCTCTTCTGGGGCCTGCTCATCGGCGAACTGCTCATCCTGCTCGTGCTGTTCATCTTCGCCCTCGGCACGTGGTCCCGCTGGAAAGCGGTCCGCGCGAGAGCCAGAGAGGCGGCCGCGACGCAGGCCGCGGAGACGCCCGGCGAGCCGACGAGACACACGGACACGCGCGCGTGGAGCGCGCCGACGGACACGGATAGGGCTACGGGTACGGGGACGGGCCCAGATACGGGTGTGGGTGCCGCTAGAGGTGCCGGTGCCGGCGTGGAGATGGGCAAGGGTCCGACTACGGCCCCGGGTACGGATCCGAGTACGGCCCGTACCGTACGTACGGAGGGCGCGGGGATCGAGACCGCGCCCGCCCCCGGCCTCGCCGCCGCACTCACCCTGGGCCTCGCCCCCACGCCCGCCGCCCCGCCTGTCACCGCACCCGTCACCCCGCCCGTCCCCACGGCCTGGGCGCCCGACGACCCCGGAGCCGGACGTCTTCCCGCGCCGCGCGCGGCCCGCCCGCCCCGGCTCGTCTACGGCGGCCCCGACACCCGTCGCCCCACCGCCGTCCAGGCCATCCAGGACGCCGAGGGCGCCGCGCTCGTCATCACCTCGGACCCCAGCCTCTGGGCGGAGACGAAGGACGCGCGCGCGAAGCTGGGCCCTGTGCACGTGTACGACCCGGGGCACCTCTGCGACACCCCGGCCCGGCTGCACTGGTCGCCCACGAGCGGCTGCGAGGAAGCGGAGGTGGCGGCGGCGCGCGCGAACGCGCTGCTCGCGCCCGTACGCCCGCAGGCCCGGATCGACGCTGCCATGGCCGACACCGCCGAGACCCTGCTGCGGTGCTGGCTGCACGCGGCCGCGCTGGACAGCCGGGACGGCAAGGCGGTCAAGCAGATGCACCGCTGGGCCCAGGGCACCGGCGCCCACGAGGCCGTACGGATACTCCGCACCCACCCCAAGGCCATGAGCGGCGCGGCGGGCCTGCTGGAGTCGGCGCTGACCGCGCACCCCGAACGCCGGGAGATCGCCCAGGAGCTGACGGCCCGTGCGCTCGACGCGCTCTCCTCGATCCACATCCGCGAGGCATGCACACCCAACCGAGCGGATTCGCTCGCGCTGGCATCATTCGCCGCCGAAGGGGGCACGCTTTACGTGGTGGGTGAAGCCATCGAGGATCCGCGGTCCCGTCCCGCCGCGATGCCCCTCCTGACCGCCCTCGCCTCAGACGTGGTCGAGCGCGGCCGCCGCATGGCCGAACGGTCACCCGACGGTCGGCTCGACCCACCAATGACGCTGGTCCTGGACGACGTGGCGGCGGTCGCCCCGCTGCCCCGGCTGCCCGAACTCCTTTCGACCGGGCAGGACATGGGCCTGCCGACCCTGGTCCTGCTCCGCTCTGCCGAACAGGCCCGGGCCCGCTGGACCGAGACGCTGACGCCCTAGCCCGGCACCTGTGACCGGCAGACGGGCTCTACAGACGCGCCGGACCTACGGACGCGGGAACTCCATCTCGACCTCGTACGCGCCAGCCGCCTGCCCGGCGCCCGCAGGAACGGTCTTGCCCGTCCGTACGAACCCGAACTTCCGGTAGAAGCCCTCGGCCCGCTCGTTCTGGTTGTGCACGTAGAGCCGTACGCGCTCCAGGCGCGGTCGCTCCAGGGCCCAGGCCCACTCCAGCGCGGCCTCGAAGAGCCGCTCGGTGAGCCCGACGCCCCGGAACTCGGGACGTACGAAGACACCGACGAGATGGCCCTGGGCGGCCTCGATGTCCAGCCCGAAGAAGTCCACGTTCCCGGCCTGCTCGA
The DNA here is from genome assembly GCF_040629815.1 of Streptomyces sp. NPDC005878. Classification (NCBI taxonomy): domain Bacteria; kingdom Bacillati; phylum Actinomycetota; class Actinomycetes; order Kitasatosporales; family Streptomycetaceae; genus Streptomyces; species Streptomyces sp. NPDC005878. Next base: position 417 of record NZ_JBEXWK010000025.1, on the reverse strand, counting down.
CCAGGACGACGACCGAACCGGCCCAGGTGCCGTCCGGGCCCTCGGCCACGAACTGCCGGCCACCGGGAGCGTCACCGGAGACGCCGGCCGTCCGCTCCTCCCAGAAGGAGTCGGGGCGTACTGCTGCCTCTTCGGCGGTGTCAAGGAAGGCGACGGGGGCGGCAGGGTCGGCGAGCCCGGCCATCCGGAGTTCCTTGGCCTTGCGCCATTCATCGGCCCGTACGGGGCGTATCACGTGGTCCATGGCGTGATCCTGCCACGGAACGCAGAAAAGCCCCGCACCATTAATCCTTGCGGATCATGGTGCGGGGCTTCCCGCAATATTTGTTCGGCGGCGTCCTACTCTCCCACAGGGTCCCCCCTGCAGTACCATCGGCGCTGAAAGGCTTAGCTTCCGGGTTCGGAATGTAACCGGGC
>NZ_JBEXWK010000024.1:0-129569 GCF_040629815.1 Streptomyces sp. NPDC005878 | reverse complement strand
ATGCCGACGTTGTCGGCGCCGTTCTTGGGCGTGATGGTGATCTTCGCGTCGGAGGTGTCCTTCTCGGCCACCGGGACCGGGGGGCACGCCCGGGCCGACCGGCGCACCGGAACCACCGGGCGCACCGGACGGACCGGAAGCGCCGGGACCGGCGGGCGCGCCGGGCGCGTCCTGACCGCCCGTCGCCCCCGGCGGCGGTGCCTGCGGGTCGAGCGCCGGGGCGATGGCCGTCGGGGGGAGCTGGCTGCCGCCCTGGAGCAGCGCCGTCCTGGCCTCCGGGAGGACCCTCGGCGGCGGGGTGTCGTCCAGGTCCGAACCGGACAGCGGCGGGGCGAACACCGTCGCCGGAAGCGGTACGGAACCCTCGTCCGACCCGGCGTTGGTGTCGGTACCGGCCCACGGGGTCGCCCCGGCCGGCGCATCGGCATCCGGCGTCGGCCACGGCACCGCCCCGGAGGACCCGGGCGCGGGAGCCGGCCACGCGGGCACCGCGTCCTGGCCGGGGACGGGGGCCGGGGCCGGGGCCGGCCACGAGGGGACCGCGTCCTGAGCGGGGGGCGGGGTCGGGGCGGAGCCCGAGGCCGGGGCCGGGGCCGGGGCGGGCCACGCAGGTCCCGCGTCCTGGACGGGAGCAGGGGTCGGGGCGGACCCCTGACTCGGGGCCGGACCCGGACCCGGAGCGGGCGCCGAGGCCGAACCCGGGGCGGGGGCCGAAGTCGAGGCGGAGGCCGGGGCCGGAGTCGAAGAGGAGACCGGGGCCGGGGCCGGAGTCGAGGTAGGGGCGTCGTCCCGGCGGTCCGGGATCCCCATCCTGTCCGCCGCCTCCTGCAACCACTCCGGCGGCGTCAGCAGGAACGACGTCTGGTTGAGGTCGATGCGTTCCGGCGCGGGCGCGGGCACCGCGTCCTCGGGCTCGTCCGCCACGCCGTACTCCTCCTCGTACCGCCGGATCACCTCACCCACCGGCAGTCCCGGCCACAGCGTGGCCTCTCCGCTGTCGCGGGCGATGACGAGCCGCTGGCGGCCGCCGTCCGAGGAGGGGCCCTCGGCCCGGTCCTCGGCCCAGACCACGAACCCCAGCTCGAACTCCCGCACCCGCACCTCGCGGTGCTGGTACGCGGGAACGTCCCCGTTGATCCACTCTTCCGCGCGCTCCTGCGCCTGGGCGAAGGTCACCATCACACTCACTCCCCCACCGGTACGGCGCGCGCGAAGCCGCCGTCCACCATCAGGTTCGCCACGGTCTCCAGCTCCGGCGGGTTGCCCGCCAGGCGCTGGAGGAAGTCGTCGAAATCCGTACCGCAGGGCAGCAGCAGCCGCTCCACGCGCTCCTGAACCCCCCAGCCGTCCTGGTCGCGCGCGTCGTCGTACGCGCAGAACCACACCGTGCCGGTCGCGGAACCCTTCACCTTGACGGCGAGGATGCCGCCCTGGACGAAGGCCACGCCCAGATAGTCCTTGGTCAGATGGTCGCGCAGGCACTTGTTGATGTAGACGAGGTCGTTGACCGCCGCCTGGTCGCGGACGGTGAAGAACGGCTGGTCCACCAGCAGCCCCAGCTCCGCGTCGAGCGCCGCGCCCACCGGCGCGCAACCGCCCGCCGCCTTCAGGAAGGTCCGGTAGGCGCCGGGCAGCCGGTACCCCAAGTCCTCCTCGACGCCCAGGATCTGGGCCTCGGAGACGGACACCAGGTCCTTGGGCAGTCCGAAGTGCGCGGGGCGCGTCTCCTGGAGCGGGCGGGTGCCGCGCTTGTCCTGGTCGACACCGGCCGTCGTCAGCCCTCCGTGGTGGCGCAGCAGCGCCTTCACCTCGACCGGGACCAGCTCCAGCCGGCGGGTGCCGGGCACGTGGTGCCAGGTCCAGCCGTGCGGGGTGGCGACCGCGGGGACGGTGTCCCACAGCTCGTGCCCGTCGGCGGCGAGCGCCGCGTTGGCCGACACGTAGTCGGTCAGCCGCAGCTCGTCCACGCCGAAGCCCTCCGGCGGCTCCGCGATCTCCGCCGCCGCGCGCGCGTACGCCGAGAAGTCCGGGTAGCCGTCACCGTCCACCCGCACCCCTCTGGGGTGGCGGGAGGCGCGGACCGGGTCCGGGAAGTTCACGACCTGCCCGGCGTAGGCCGCGTTCGGTGGCGCGGCGTGCCCGAGCCGACCTGTCGTCATGGCGGATGCCCCCTGCGTGCGAGCTGCTGCGTCTGGCTGGTGAGGACCAGACTATGCGGTGGGGCAATACCGGGTCCCTGCCGTGCGCCCGGCCCCCGCACCACCGTGACCTGGTGTCACAAGCGGGTCACCGTGCGGCGATGGTGACGACACGGACGTAGTGACATCAGAGCCCCAGCTTCCGTACCACTGGGCACATTTGGCAGTCTGTTCCCGCAACGGGGCGTTAACGGGGGCGTTGACACCGGCGGCGAAGAGCGTCGGCAACGGGAGGGACAGCGAGCACCATGCACGGAACGACCGACATATCGGGTACGGCGGCGAACGCCTCCCGGGCCGGGGCACCGGGGGCGGGAAACCCCCGGGCGGGGGCGCCGGCGGCGGCGCCGGGAACCGGGACGGGCCGGGGAACGGGGACCGGGCCGGGGACGGGCCCGGGGCCGGGGGTGGGCCGAGGAACGGGGGATCCGCGGCTCCAGTGGAGCAGCACGACCGCGTCCGCGCCCGTCCTGCTGCACCGCCGCGACGGCATCCTTCCCGCCGTGGCCGCCGCGCTCTCGGTCCGGGGCCAGACGCTGACCTGTACCGCGGGCAAGGGCGACCAGCCACCGGTGCTCCACCCGCTCGTACAGGACTTCCACGACACCCTCACCAGCGGCCAGCGCGAACGCTTCACCGGGCGCTGCCCCGAGGCGATCCTGCTCTCGCGCCAGCTCTCCTCGCTGGAGTCGGCCCGCTCGGGCAAGTCGCGCAGGTCCGGCCGCAAGCCGCTGACCCACAGCGAGGCGCGCCGCGCGCTGAAGCACGCCAAGGTCACCGCCCGCCGCATCCGCGAGGACGGCGACCCGCTGCACGGCAGCTACGCCCCGCCCTGCCGCTCCTGCACCGCGCTGCTCGCCCACTTCGGGGTGCGCGCCGTGGACCCCGCCGCCGAGAAGGGCTGAACCGCACACGATGCCGGACGTCTCCACCACCCGCTTCCCCGTGCCCGTCGACGCCGCGCTGCGCGCCGCCGGGTGGCACCCGGGCCGCTGGGACATCAGGCAGGCCGAGGCCTGGGCCGACGTACTGCGCGCGCACACCTCGCCCGCCGGACACCGCCACACCGTGTTCCCGGCGGCCGTGGAGGCGTGGGCGGAGTTCGGGGGCCTGCGGCTGACCGCGCCGGGCCCCGGCCGCCACAACGCGCCCGCCACGGTCCGCTTCGACCCGGTGGCCGGGCTCCATCTGGCCCGTACGTTCGCGGACCTCGGGCGTGCGCTGGAGACGGAGCTGGCGCCGCTGGGGGAGGAGGGGGAGCAGCAGGCGGTTCTCGCGATCGACAGCGAGGGGAGGGTGTACAGCATCGACCACACGGGGGACTGGTACCTGGGGGCGGACCTGGACCTGGCCCTGAACACCCTGATGACCGGAGTCCAGCCGATCCGCCTGACGTCGCCACGCCCCTGACGCGTCCAGGGCTTCGCCTGCGACCCGGCGGGAAGCCACCCGCCGGGGGTTGGCCTGCGGGCCGCTGGTGAGCCACTCGCCGAGGGTTGGCCTGCGGGCCCGCTGGTGAGCCACTCGCCGGGGGTTCGTCTGCGGCCCGGTGGGAAGCCCCTCGCCAGGAGTTCGTCCGCGACCCGGTGGTGGGTTGCTCGCGCAGTTCCCCGCGCCCCTCAAAACCCTCGTTCGTCTGCGGACCGTGCCCGCGTCTCGCGCAGTTCCCCGCGCCCCCAGGCGTCCGGCGGCACCCGGAAATCCCAGCTCCACCACAGCCCCCCAGGGGCGCGGGGAACTGCGCGAGCAACCCCCCACGGGCCCGCACACGAACCATCACCCCAGACACCCCAAGGGGCGCGGGGAACTGCGCGACCAGCCACCCCCGACCCGCAGACGGACCCCCGGCCCAGACACCCTCAGGGGCGCGGGGAACTGCGCGACCAGCCACCCCCGACCCGCAGACGAACCCCCGGCAACAGGGCGGCGGCCTACCCCGCCCCCCGGGAAGGCAGCACCGCCGACACCCGCCAACCCCCCGCGTCCGTGACCCCGGAGACGAACACACCCCCCAGAGCCAGCACCCGCTCCCGCATCCCCACCAGCCCGTTCCCCCCGCTGGGCAGCCCCGCGTCCGCCGTCGCCCCGTCCGCGGGGCCGTTCTCGATCTGCATCGCCACCTCGGCGTCCCGATGGGCGAGGCGGACCATCACCTTGGCGCCCGCCGCGTGCTTGTGCACATTGGTCAGCGCCTCCTGGATCACCCGGTACGCGGTCTGCTCCACCAGCGCGTCGTACGCCCGCTCCACCCCGTGGACCATCAGCTCCACCACCATCCCGGCCTCCCGGGACTGGCCGACCAGCGCCTCGATGTCGGCCAGGCACGGCCCCTCCTCCGCGGCGGCGGCCGCCGCCGCGGCCGCCGCGCCCACGGCCGCGAGCGGGACCGCCGCCGGCACGTCCGGCACGTCCGCCCGGTCCGCCCGCCGCACCGCCTCCCCCGTACGCAGCACGCCCAGCATCTCCCGCAGCTCCGTCAGCGCCTGGCGGCCCATGTCACCGACGAGGACCGCGTTCTTGACGGCCTTCTCCGGGTCCTTGCGGGCCACCGCCTGGAGCGCCGCCGCGTGCACCACCATCAGGGACACCCGGTGGGCCACCACGTCGTGCATCTCGCGGGCGATCCGGGTGCGCTCCTCCGTACGGGCCCACTCCGCGCGCTCCTCGGCGCGGTCCGCGAGCAGCGACAGCTCCCGCTCCAGGGAGTCGGCGCGCTCGCGCAGCGACTCCATCAGCCGGCGCCGGGCCCCTATATAGAGCCCCAGGAGCAGCGGCGGGGCGGTCAGGCCGAGCGCCATCACACCGGAGAAGAGCGGGACCAGCCAGCGCCCGCCGTCGAAGGCGCCGTCGTCGACGCTCTGGTTCATCCGTACGAAGGTGACGATGAAGGTACCCGCCAGGCACATCCCGGCCAGCGCCGCGGTGATCCGGCGCGGCACCTCGGAGGCGGCCAGCGTGTACAGGCCGACGATGCCGAGCAGAAAGCCCATGTTGGCCGGGGTCACGGCGATGGAGACCAGCACGACGGCGACCGGCCAGCGCCGCCGCGCGGCCAGCGTCACCCCGGCCACCAGCCCGAAGAGCACCCCGGCCGGTACGGGGACCCCCGCGTCCCCGGCGAACTTCACACCTTCCAATGCGCACTCGAACGCGGAGGCCAGCCCCAGTCCGATGTCCAGGGCGGCACCGCGCCGCCGTTCCCACCACCACCAGCCGCGGGAGGTCGTCCCCGCGGAGTCGTGGTCTGCCCCCGTTGCGGTCATGCCATCCAGCCTACGGGCGCCCGCCAGCGATTTTCCGGTGACTTCACCAGCACAGAACGCAATCGAACACGCACGGTTCCCGCAGCGATCCACCGATCTGATGAACCGAGCGGATCTTCGAGCGGACGTCCGGATTCCGGACGAGCGTGTCCGTATGACACCGGCCACGCACGGCACCCACGGCACCCACGGCACCCGCGGCAAGTACGCCGACTTCGAGGGACTGCGCGAGCAGGCGCTCGCTCTGCGCCGGGAAGGGCTCAGCCGCCGCCAGATCCGCGACCGCCTGCTCGTCGACAACAACGACCTCCTGAACCGGCTGCTGGAGGGCCAGCCACCACCTGAGTGGACGAAGCGCCCCAACGCCAAGGACGGCCTGCGTGAGCGCGCGAGAGAACTCCGGCTCCGGGGCATGACGTACGACCAGATCCAGGTCGAGCTGGGGTGTGCGAAGAGCTCCATCTCGCTGTGGGTACGGGATCTGCCCAGGCCGGAACGCACGCGCACCCGCGAGGAGGCTTCGGCCATCGCCAGGCGCGGCTGGGAGGCGGCACTTCAGCGGCGTGAGACCGAGCGCCGAAAGACCAAGCAGGAGGCCGCGGCCGAGATCGGGGCGATGACCGATCGCGAGCTGTTCCTCTTGGGCGTCGGCCTCTACTGGTCGGAGGGGAGCAAATCAAAGCCGCACCTCCCGCGGGAGCGGGTCACGTTCATCAACAGCGACCCCCGCATGATCGAGGTCTTTCTCGCCTGGCTGCGCCTTCTGGGCGTGGCGCCTGATCGGCTGCGGTTCTACGTCCACATCCACTCGACCGCCGACATCCCCGCCGCCGAGCGGTTCTGGGCCGATCTTGTCGGCATGGACGCCACCGCTTTCGGCAAGACCACGCTCAAGAAGCACAACCCGAAGACCAACCGCAAGAACACCGGCGAGGGTTACCGAGGCTGTCTCGTGATCCAGGTCCGCCAGAGCGCGGATCTCTACCGTCGCATCGAAGGCTGGTGGTACGGCATAGTAGGGGCTGCATCTGCGACCGAGCAGAAGAATCGGACATAGGGTGCAGGCCATCCCAGGTCGTCTAATGGCAGGACAAATGGTTTTGGTCCATTGAATGAGGGTTCGATTCCTTCCCTGGGAGCCTCCGAGTCCGGGTCCTGACTGTCCCAGTCAGGACCCGGCGCTTTTCCCCCTCCCCACCCGGATTTCCGCCCCCCGCCCCCCCGGTATCCTGCGGATGTCCACCACACAAAGCCGAAGGGCATTCCCGTGAGCGCCACTCTTCCCCAAGTTCTCGGCTCCGCTCGAACTGGGGATACCCCACTGGCGGCCGTCGTCGTCCTCGCCGCGGGCGAGGGCACCCGTATGAAGTCGGCCACCCCCAAGGTCCTGCACGAGATCTGCGGGCGCTCGCTCGTCGGTCATGTCGTGGCGGCCGCCCGTGAGCTCGACCCGGAGCACCTCGTCGTGGTCGTCGGCCACGCCCGCGAGCAGGTCGGCGCCCACCTCGGCGCGATCGACGCCTCGGTGCGCACCGCCGTCCAGCACGAGCAGAACGGCACCGGCCACGCGGTCCGGATGGCGCTGGAGGAGCTCGGCCAGTCCATCGAGGGCACCGTCGTCGTGGTCTGCGGCGACACCCCGCTGCTGACCGGCGACACGCTGGCCGCCCTGACGCGTACGCACGAGGCGGACGGCAACGCCGTCACCGTGCTCACCGCCGAGGTCCCCGACTCCACCGGCTACGGCCGGATCGTGCGCGACGGCGCCTCCGGCGAGGTCACCGCGATCGTCGAGCACAAGGACGCGACCGCGGAGCAGCGGGCGATCCGGGAGATCAACTCCGGGGTGTTCGCCTTCGACGGAGCGCTGCTCGCGGACGCGCTGGGCAAGGTCCGCACGGACAACAGCCAGGGCGAGGAGTACCTCACGGACGTGCTCGGCATCCTGCGCGAGGCGGGGCACCGGGTGGGCGCCTCGGTCGGCGGGGACCACCGGGAGATCCTGGGGATCAACAACCGCGTGCAGCTCGCCGAGGCGCGCCGGCTGCTGAACGACCGCCTGCTGGAGCGGGCGATGCTGGCGGGTGTCACGGTCGTGGACCCGGCCACCACCTTCATCGACGTGACCGTCACCTTCGAGCAGGACGCGGTCGTGCACCCGGGCACCCAGCTGCTCGGTTCCACGCACCTGGGCCGCGGGGCCGAGGTCGGTCCGAACACGCGGCTGACGGACACCAAGGTCGGCTCCCAGGCGCGGGTGGACAACACCGTGGCGTACGACTCGGAGATCGGCGAGAGCGCGTCGGTGGGTCCGTACGCCTATCTGCGGCCCGGCACCCGTCTCGGGGTGAAGGCGAAGATCGGTACGTACGTCGAGACCAAGAACGCGACGATCGGCGAGGGCACCAAGGTGCCGCACCTGTCGTACGTGGGCGACGCGACCATCGGTGAGTACTCGAACATCGGTGCGGCGAGCGTGTTCGTGAACTACGACGGCGAGGCCAAGCACCACACGACGATCGGCTCGCACTGCAAGACGGGTTCGGACAACATGTTTGTTGCTCCTGTCACAGTGGGGGACGGCGCCTACACCGCGGCCGGGTCCGTCATCACCAAGGACGTGCCCGCGGGTTCGCTGGCCGTGGCCCGTGGCCAGCAGCGGAATATCGAGGGCTGGGTGGCCCGCAAGCGGCCGGGCAGCGCGGCCGCGCAGGCGGCTGCGGCCGCTTCCGAAGAGGCCGTTGGCGAAAACTGACCGGAAACATCTGCGCCTGTCACGGCGTACCGTGATAGGCGCACACGATTCGGCTGGCTCGTCGCCAAGGGACCGCGCGGGCTCAGCAGCAGAAAACACCTCTGAGGAGACAGTGCTGTGACCGGGATCAAGACGACCGGCGAGAAGAAGCTGATGCTCTTCTCCGGCCGCGCCCACCCCGAGCTGGCCGAGGAGGTCGCGCACCAGCTGGGTGTCGGCCTCGTGCCGACGAAGGCCTTCGACTTCGCCAACGGTGAGATCTACGTCCGCTTCCAGGAGTCGGCGCGTGGCGCGGACTGCTTCCTGATCCAGAGCCACACGGCTCCGATCAACAAGTGGATCATGGAGCAGCTGATCATGATCGACGCGCTGAAGCGCGCGTCGGCCCGCTCCATCACCGTGATCGTGCCGTCCTACGGGTACGCCCGCCAGGACAAGAAGCACAAGGGCCGCGAGCCGATCTCCGCCCGGCTGATCGCGGACCTCCTGAAGACGGCGGGTGCCGACCGGATCCTCACGGTCGATCTGCACACCGACCAGATCCAGGGCTTCTTCGACGGCCCGGTCGACCACCTCACCGCCCTGCCGGTCCTCGCGGACTACGTGGGCGCCAAGGTGGACCGCTCCAAGCTGACGATCGTCTCGCCGGACGCCGGCCGGGTGCGTGTGGCCGACCGCTGGTGCGACCGTCTGGACGCGCCGCTGGCGATCGTGCACAAGCGCCGCGACAAGGACGTCGCCAACCAGGTGACCGTCCACGAGGTCGTGGGTGACGTCGAGGGCCGGGTCTGCGTCCTGGTCGACGACATGATCGACACCGGTGGCACCATCTGCGCCGCGGCCGACGCCCTGTTCGCGCACGGCGCGGAGGACGTCATCGTGACGGCCACGCACGGCATCCTGTCGGGGCCTGCCGCCGACCGCCTGAAGAACTCCAAGGTCAGCGAGTTCGTCTTCACGAACACCCTGCCCGACCCGGCCGACCTGGAGCTGGACAAGGTCACCGTCCTCTCCATCGCCCCGTCGATCGCCCGCGCGGTCCGCGAGGTCTTCGAGGACGGCTCGGTCACCAGCCTCTTCGAGGAGCAGTAGGCACACCGGAGCCACAGGTCACCGGGGTCACAGAAGATCCTTTTGGGTGCGGCCTCCCGGCCGGGTAGACTCATCGAGTTGCTCGGCGAGGGAGGCCGTACCCGTTTTTCGGTACGGCGGTCCGTTATCGACGCGCTCTTCGTAGCAGGCCAGTCGTGGCCGGGTAACCGCCACCCTTTTCCCCCTGCTTCTACGAGGAGTGCACATGTCCGAGATCAAGCTCGCCGCCGAGGTCCGTTCCGAGTTCGGCAAGGGCGCCGCCCGCAGCATCCGCCGCGCCAACAAGGTCCCCGCGGTCGTCTACGGCCACGGCACCGAGCCGGTCCACGTCACCCTTCCCGGCCACGAGCTGCTGCTCGCCCTGCGTACCCCGAACGTCCTGCTCTCCCTGGACATCGACGGCAAGAACGAGCTGGCGATCCCGAAGGCCGTCCAGCGTGACGCCATCAAGGGCTACCTGGTCCACGTCGACCTGCTGCTCGTCCGCCGCGGCGAGAAGGTCACGGTCGAGGTCGCCGTCGAGACCGAGGGCGACCTGGCCCCGGGCAGCTTCCTCGTCGAGAACGTGCTGAACACGCTCTCCGTCGAGACCGAGGCGACCCACATCCCGACCTCCGTCACCGTCTCCATCGAGGGCCTGGAGGCCGGCGCCTCCATCCTCGCCAAGGACGTCCCGCTGCCCAAGGGCACCACCCTGGCCACCGACCCCGAGGCCGTCGTGGTCCAGATCCTGTCGGCCCAGGCCGAGGAGCCGGCCGCGGAGTCCGCCGAGGGCGAGTCCGCCGAGGCCTGAGCCGTACGCTCTGCCTGACGGGGTGGCGGGCCACTGCGGCCCGCCACCCCGTCTTCCTGTCGGCACGGACGAGAGACGAGAGACGCAGCACTGATGACCACGGATGCGAACGCGCCCTGGCTGGTCGTGGGTCTGGGCAACCCCGGCCCCGAGTACGCGGGGAACCGGCACAACGTCGGCTTCATGGTGGCCGACCTGCTCGCCTCCCGCGTCGGCGGCAAGTTCAAGGCGCACAAGGCGCGCGCCCAGGTCGTCGAGGGCCGGATCGGTCCGGCCGGGCCCCTCAACCGCCGGGTGATCCTGGCCAAGCCGCTGTCGTACATGAACCTCTCCGGCGGTCCCGTCACCCAGCTGCGCGACTTCTACAAGGTGCCGGTCGGGAACATCGTCGCCGTCCACGACGAGCTGGACATCGACTACGGGGTGCTGCGCCTGAAGTTCGGCGGCGGCGACAACGGCCACAACGGTCTGAAGTCGATGACCAAGTCCTTCGGGCCGGACTACCACCGGGTGCGCTTCGGCATCGGGCGCCCGCCCGGCCGGATGCAGGTCGCGGACTTCGTCCTCAAGGACTTCTCCTCGACCGAGCGCAAGGAGCTGGACTACTTCGTGGACCGCGCGGCCGACGCCGTCGAGGCGCTGGTCGTCGAGGGTCTTGAGCGGGCGCAGTCGACGTACAACTCCTGACGCGGGCAACGCGAGAGCCCCGGCGGCCGGACGGCCGCCGGGGCTCTCGCGTGTGCGCGTGCGAAGGTCAGCCGGTGTTGCGCAGGCCCGCCGCGACACCGTTGACGGTCAGCAGCAGCGCCCGCGCGAGCAGCGGGTCGGGGTCCTCGCCGCGCTCGGCCTCGGCGCGCTGGCGCGCCAGCAGGGACACCTGGAGGTAGGAGATCGGGTCCAGGTAGGCGTCGCGGATGGCGAAGGTCTGCTGGAGCACGGGGTGCGAGCCGAGCAGCTCGTCGCCGCCGGTGATGCGCAGGACCTCGCTGACGGTGAGGGCGTGCTCGGCCTCGATCGTGGCGAAGACGTGCTTGAGCTCGTCGGGCACCAGGGTGTCCACGTAGTGGCGGGCGATCCGCAGATCGGTCTTGGCGAGCGTCATCTCCACGTTGGAGACGAAGTTCCGGAAGAAGTGCCACTGCTCGTGCATCTCGTCCAGGACGGTGTCCAGACCGGCCTCGCGCAGCGCCCGCAGACCCGAGCCCACACCGAACCAGCCGGGGACGATCTGCCGCGACTGGGTCCAGCCGAACACCCACGGGATCGCCCGCAGCCCGTCCAGGCCCGCGCCGGAGTCCGGGCGGCGCGAGGGACGCGAGCCCAGGTGCAGCTCGGCGAGCTGGTCGACGGGGGTGGAGGCGAAGAAGTACGCGGGCAGGTCCGGGTCCTCGACCAGCTTGCGGTAGGCCGCGTGGGCGGCGTCCGAGACCGTGTCCATCGCCGCGTCCCAGCGGGCCAGCGCCTCGTCGGACTGGCGCGGGGCGGTGTGCAGGGCGGACGCCTGGAGGGTGGCCGCGACCGTCAGCTCCAGGTTCTCGCGGGCGAGCGAGGGGATGAGGTACTTGTCGGAGATGACCTCGCCCTGCTCGGTCACCTTGATCTCGCCCTCCAGGGTGCCCCAGGGCTGCGCGAGGATCGCGTCGTGCGAGGGGCCGCCGCCGCGGCCGACGGTGCCGCCGCGGCCGTGGAAGAGCCGCAGCCGCACGCCGTAGCGGTGGGCCACGTCGCGCAGCCTGCGCTGGGCGCGGTGGATCTCCCACTGCGAGGTGGTGATGCCGCCGAACTTGGAGGAGTCGGAGTAGCCGAGCATGACCTCCTGGACGTCGCCGCGGAGCGAGACCAGGCGCCGGTAGGAGGGGTCGGCCAGCATCTCGTCGAGGATGACGTCGGCGGCGCGCAGCTCGTCGGTGGTCTCCAGGAGCGGCACGATGCCGATCTTCGCCCAGCCGGCGTGCAGATCGACGAGTCCGGCCTCGCGGGCGAGGACGGCGGCGGCGAAGACGTCGTCGGCGCCCTGGCACATCGAGATGATGTACGACTCGATGACCTCGGGGCCGAACCGCTCGAAGGCCTCCTTGATCGTGCCGAAGACGCCGAGGGTCTTCTGTCCGGCCTCGTCCAGCGGCGCCGGCGTGGGGGCCAGCGGGCGCCGGGAGCGGAGCTCCTTGGCGAGCAGCTTCTGGCGGTATTCGCGCGGCATGTCCGCGTACCGCCAGGACTCCTCGCCCAGGCGGTCGAAGAGCTGGCCGAGCGCGTGGTGGTGGGCGTCGGCGTGCTCGCGTACGTCCATGGTGGCGAGCTGGAGGCCGAAGGCGGCGAGGGTGCGGATGGTGCGGTCCATCCGGCCGTCCGCGAACAGCTCGCCGCGGTGGGCCCGCAGCGACGTCTGGATGAGGGTGAGGTCCGCCAGGAGCTCGGAGGTGCCCAGGTAGTCGCGGCCGGGCCGGTGCGGGGTGCCCTTGGCGAGCCGCTCCTTGGTGTTGACGAGCTTCTGGCGTACGCAGGTGGCCTTGAGCCGGTAGGGCTCCTCGGCGTTGAGCCGCTTGTAGCGGGGGCTGATCTCCGGGAGCGCCTCCAGGTCGGCCTGGAGGGAGGCGAGGAGCTCCTCGGTGGCGCCCGCGTAGCGGATCGAGTTGGAGAGCAGACCGCGCAGGTAGTCGATCACTTCGAGCGCGTCGTTGATGCCGTGCTCGTGCTGGAGGATCAGCACGTCCCAGGTGACCTGCGGGGTCACGTTGGGGTTGCCGTCGCGGTCGCCGCCGATCCAGGTGCCGAAGGTGAGCGGGCGGGTGCCGGCGGGCAGCTCGACGCCGACGCGGGCGAGCTCGGCCGCCAGGTCCTCCAGGACGTCGCCGACGGCGCCGGCGTGCAGCTCGTCCAGGTAGTAGATGGCGTTGCGGGCCTCGTCGGCGGGCTCGGGGCGCACCACGCGCAGCTCGTCGGTCTGCCAGATGAGGTCGATGTTCTCGGCGAGCCGCAGGTCGACGCGGCGCCGGTCGGCCTCGGTGACCGGGGTCTCCAGGAGCGCGGCGATGCGGCGCAGCTTGTTGAGGACCGAGCGGCGGGCCGCCTCGGTGGGGTGCGCGGTGAAGACCGGGCGCACGTTCAGGTTCTTGACCGTCTCGCGCAGGTGCTCGGGGTCGGCGTCCTTGAGCATGTCGGCGGTGCGGGCGAGCAGCCCGCCCTCGGTGGCCCGGTGGGCGCGCAGCTCGCGGCCGCGGTGCACCTGCTCGGTGACGTTGGCCAGGTGGAAGTAGGTGGAGAAGGCCCGGACGAGCTTGGCGGCGGTCTCCACCTCGGTGCCGCCGAGCAGCTCGGCGGCGGCCTCGCCGTCCGTACGGGTGAGGGCGCGTACGCGCTCGACGAGCTCCAGGAGCTCGGGGCCCTCCTGGCGGACGAGCGCCTCGCCCAGGAGATCACCCAGTCGGCGGATGTCGGCGCGAAGCTCGGGGCTGGCGGCGTGGGTCTGGTCGGCACTGCTCACAGGTGCGGCTCCTTGCAGTGTTTGAGCACGTCTGGAGGGGTACTGGAGGCTTGCGGACCGCGCTGTCCGACGAGACCCAGGATAGGTGTCCATACGTGCGACGCGGTCCACTGCCCTCTTGTGCCCACTTGTACGGCGGCGGGGCACTGCCATACTTACGTCGCCGTAGGTTACGGATCCGTAGCCAGGGCCTCTCGTCTCTTCACTCACCCCACGGGGGGATCCCCAATGACCACAAGCCCCGACCTCATCGATCCGGCCACCGAGCCGCCGGGTCCCTCCGCGACGCGCGGGGGCGAGAGCAAACGGTCCGTGGAACAGATCGCACTGCTGCTCTTCATCGTCGTCCCGTTCGTGGCGCTGCTCGCCGCGGTGCCTCTGGCCTGGGGCTGGGGCGTGAGCTGGCTGGACCTCGGCCTGATGGTGTTCATGTACTACCTGGGCTGCCACGGCGTCACCATCGGTTTCCACCGCTACTTCACGCACGGCTCGTTCAAGGCCAAGCGCCCCTTGCGCATCGCGCTCGCGGTGGCCGGTTCCATGGCGGTCGAGGGGCCGCTGGTGCGCTGGGTGGCCGACCACCGCAAGCACCACAAGTTCTCCGACGCGGACGGCGATCCGCACTCTCCGTGGCGGTTCGGCGAGACGCTGCCCGCGCTGATGAAGGGCCTGTGGTGGGCCCACATCGCGTGGATGTTCAACGAGGAGCAGACCTCGCAGGAGAAGTACGCGCCGGATCTGCTCAAGGACCCGGCGATCCGCCGGATCTCGCGCGACTTCGTGTACTGGACGATCCTCTCCCTGGCGATTCCGCCGATCGTGGGCGGTCTGGTGACGATGTCGTGGTGGGGCGCGTTCACCGCGTTCTTCTGGGGCTCGCTGGTGCGGGTCGCGCTGCTGCACCACGTGACGTGGTCGATCAACTCCATCTGCCACGCGGTGGGCAAGCGCCCGTTCAAGTCCCGTGACCGCTCCGGGAACGTGTGGTGGCTGGCGGTCCTGTCGTGCGGCGAGTCCTGGCACAACCTGCACCACGCCGACCCGACCTCGGCCCGGCACGGTGTGATGCGCGGCCAGATCGACTCCAGCGCGCGGATCATCCGCTGGTGCGAGCAGCTGGGCTGGGCGTACGACGTGCGCTGGCCCACCGAGGACCGCCTCGACGCCAAGCGCAGCGAGCCCGGCGCCCCCTCCCGGCGGGCCGAGAAGGCCCACGAGGAGAGCGCCCGTAAGGACAGGGCCACCGAGGCGGCATGATGGAGGACGTGGCGACCGACTCCAGCACCACCCGCGCGACCAGCAGTAACGGCTCGGCGGGCACCGAACGACCCCGGCGGACCCGACGTACCCGGATGACGGGCGCGGAGCGCCGGGAGCAGTTGCTGGACATCGGCCGCACGCTCTTCGCCGAGAAGGGCTTCGAAGGCACCTCGGTGGAGGAGATCGCGGCGAAGGCCGGCGTCTCCAAGCCGGTGGTGTACGAGCACTTCGGCGGCAAGGAGGGGCTGTACGCGGTGGTGGTCGACCGGGAGATGCGCTCGCTCCTGGACGGGGTGACGGGTGCGCTGACGGCCGGGCACCCGCGCGAGCTCCTGGAGCAGGCGGCGTTCGCGCTGCTCGACTACATCGAGAAGTACACGGACGGGTTCCGCATCCTGGTGCGGGACTCGCCCGTGGCGCAGTCGACGGGCACCTTCGCCTCGCTGATCTCCGACATCGCGACCCAGGTCGAGGACATCCTGGGCCTGGAGTTCAAGGCCCGCGGCTTCGACCCGAAGCTCGCCCCGCTGTACGCGCAGGCGCTGGTCGGAATGGTCGCGCTGACCGGGCAGTGGTGGCTGGACGCGCGCAAGCCGAAGAAGGCGGAGGTCGCCGCGCACCTGGTGAACCTGGCGTGGCACGGCCTGGACGGGCTGGAGCAGAAGCCCCGGCTGATAGGGCACCGCAGAAGCTGAGCGGGCGGAGCATAAAGATCTCGAATGGGCCGCGAGTTCTCTCGCGGCCCATTTTCCTCTTCAACCACACGAGTATCGGCTGTAGGCTTCACGCACATTCCCGGGGGGGATTCGAGCATTCCTTCGTGAGCGGCCCTGCGCGCCTCGACGCACCTCTCGACGCGCCGCGTGCGGGCCCCGCGAGGACTGTTCCCGCGTACGTGCGCTTTTCCGTGTGTTCCGCGCCGCATTCCTCCCGGTTCCACCCGCATATTCCCTGGGGGGAATTTTGTCTTCTGTGCGCACCTCGCGCCCGGGCCGTCTCGCGGCCTGCACCGCCCTCGCGCTCTCGGCCGGCATGCTCCTTTCCGGTACGGCCTCGGCCGACGAGGCGCCGAAGGCGCCGCACACGGCCGTGAAGCCGGCCGGGCCCCGCCTCACCACGCTGCCGTCGCTGTCGCTGCCGCAGCACGCCAAGCGGTCCGCCGCCGCCGCGGCCACCCCGCTCAAGCCCCGTCTGGACCTCGACAAGGACGGCTCGGGCGACCTGCTCTACCGGGCGATCAACGGCAAGACCTACATGGAGACGGGCAAGCTGAGCCAGGAGTTCGCCAACTCCTTCGGCGCGTACAAGGACCTGGTCGCCCCGGGCGACCTGGACGGCGACGGCTCCCCCGAGCTGCTGACCGTCTCCCCCACCGGGACCCTGTCGCTGTACGCGGGCGCGGGCACCGGCGGCGCGTCGTACGCCACCTGGACCGGCCAGGGCTGGAACGCGTACAACAAGCTCTTCGCCCCCGGTGACGTCAACGGCGACGGCAAGTACGACCTGCTGGCCCGCACGCCCGGCGGCGAGCTGTACCTGTACCTGGGCAACGGCAGCGCCACCGGCGACCCGTTCGCCTCCAAGGTCAGGGTCGGCGGCGGCTGGCAGGCCTACGACCAGCTGGTCGGCGCCAACGACATGAACGGCGACGGCGTCGGTGACGTCCTGGGCCGCACCCCCGGCGGCGACCTGTACTTCTACGCGGGCACCGGCAGCGCCGCCGACCCGCTGAAGTCGCGCGTGCGGGTCGGCGGCGGCTGGGACTCGTACAACCAGATCGTGCCCCTGGACGACACCGACAACGACGGTCTCGCCGACATCGCCACGCGCAGCCCCGGCGGCAGGCTCTACCTGTACCTCGCCGACGGCAAGGGCAACTTCAAGGACCGCATCACCGGCGGCCCGCAGTGGAACAGCTCCGTGGTGTTCGCCTCGCAGGGCGGCACCCCCGCGTACGGCAAGGGCGACCTGATGGGCCGGGACGCCAAGGGCACGCTGTACTACTACTACTCCCTGAACAACGGCACGCTGAGCGCCCGCCAGCAGGTGAGCGGCGAGGGCGGCTGGCTCGGCGCCCGCATGGGCTACGCGTCGTCCCTGGACGCCGACAACGACCCCGAGCTGTTCGAGGTCTACGAGAACAACCTGTACGCCGACAACGCCTACATCAGCGGCGGCTGGGGCGGCTACAACCTGGTCGTGGGCCCCGGCGACCTCAACAACGACGGCAAGGGCGACCTGCTCACCCGTGACGGCTCCGGCACCCTGTGGCTCCAGCGCGGCAACGGCGAGGCCACCGGTTTCGCCTCCCGCCTGAAGGTCGGCGGCGGCTGGAACGCGTACAACCGGATCGTCGGCGCGGGCGACCTCACCGGGGACGGCCTGACCGACATCGTCGCGCGCACCGGCGACGGCAAGCTGTACCTGTACGCGGGCACCGGCTCCTCCGCGTCCCCGTTCCGCGCGCGCGTCTACGTCGGCCCCGGCTGGCAGCAGTTCCGGAACATCGCGGCCCCCGGCGACCTCGACGGGGACGGCCGGACGGACCTGATCGCCACCAACTCCCGCGGCGAGGCGTTCCGTTACAGCTCCAACGGCTACGGCGGCTTCAAGTCCCGCGTGAAGCTGGGCGACGGCTGGAACACCTACAACGACCTGTTCTAGGAGTCCCGCCTCCGGTTCCCCGCGTCCCCGAGGGGGCGCGGGGAACCGGCGTTTGCGGGCGGCTACCCGGGCTCCGGGACCTCCGGCCGGCCGCCCGGGGCGGCGGACGTCAGCGGTCCTTCCTGCGGGCGACCGCGAAGATCCGGCGGAAGGGGAAGACCGTGCCGTGCGGGCCCGGCGGGTAGGCCCGGCGCAGCAGGTCGCGGTATTCGGCGAGGAAGGCCTCGGTGGCCTCCTCGTCGTCGGCGAGGGCGGTCAGGGCCGGGCGCAGGGCGGTGCCCTTGACCCAGTCCAGGACCGGGTCCTCGCCCGGCAGCAGCTGGGAGTACGTCGTCTCCCACACGTCCGCCTCGCAGCCCAGGCCGGTCAGGCGCAGCAGGTACTCGGCGGGGCTGAGGATGTGCACGTACCGGCGCCCGTGCTCACCGAGGCGTCCGCGCCAGCGCGGCGACTCGCAGAGATCGCCGAGCAGGGCGTGGCTGGGCGAGGTGAAGTTGCCGGGGACCTGGAAGGCGAGGGTGCCGCCGGGGGTGAGGCCCTCGATCCAGCAGGCGAAGGACTCGGGGTGGTTGGGGACCCACTGGAGGGCCGCGTTGGAGACGATCAGGTCGTACGGCTCCTCGGGGGTCCAGTGGGCGAGGTCGGCCGGGCGGAAGTCCAGCCAGCCGCCGCCCGGGGTGGTGCCCGCGTGGTCCTTGTCGGCCTGGGCGAGCATCTCGGGCGAGAGGTCGAAGCCGGTGACGCGGGCGTCGGGCCAGCGGTCGGCGAGCAGCGCGGTGACGTTGCCCGGGCCGCAGCCGAGGTCCGCGATCCGGACGGGCGGACGGGTGCCGGGCGCCGGGAGCGCGCCGGGGGTGCGCTGGGCGCCCACGCGGGGGGCGGCGGGCCCGCCGGCGACGGCCGTGTCGGCGGCGGCCGCGCCGGCGGAGCCCGGCAGCGCCGGGATCCTCGTGAGCAGGTCGAGGAACGGGCGGGTGCGGTGGCCGGAATGGTGCAGGTACTGCTGCGGATCCCAGACGGGAGCGGGCAGCGGGGCGGACGTCCGTGGGGACGCCCCGGTGGACTCCCGGGTCGGCGTCTCTACGGACTCCGGGACGAAATCGGAATGCATGTTCGAGCCCCCTTGCAGGTGCGGCTGACCGAAACGGAACAGGGTCCCGGGCCCTCCATGCCCAATGGTGGGGCTTTATATATCTTGACGTCAAGAGACTTCACGTCGACAGACCCTCTACACTGATCGACATGGAGGACGAGGTCGACCGACTGGTCTCAGCATGGCGCCGCGAGCGCCCGGACCTCGACGTGGAGCCCCTGGAGGTGCTCAGCCGCGTCAGCAGGCTGGCGCGCCACCTCGACCGGGCGCGCAGACTCGCCTTCTCCGAGCACCAGCTGGAGCCCTGGGAGTTCGACGTCCTGACGTCGCTGCGGCGCGCGGGCGCGCCCTACCAGCTCTCCCCCGGGCAGCTGCTCACCCAGACGCTGGTCACCTCGGGCACCATGACCAACCGGATCGACCGCCTCGCCAAGAAGGGCCTGGTCGAGCGGCTCCCGGACCCCAGCGACCGGCGCGGGGTGCTGGTGCGCCTGACCCCCGAGGGGCGCGACCGGGCGGACCAGGCACTGGCCGGGCTCCTGGAGCAGGAGCGGGCGATCCTGGCCCAGCTGTCGCGCACCCAGCGGGGGGAACTCGCGGCGCTGCTACGCCAGTTGACCGCCCCGTTCGACAACGTCCCCGGCTAGGTCGGCCGGGCCGACCCCGGCCCGGCGCGCCAGGGCGACGGCGGCGAGGGTGGAGTGCACCCCGAGCTTGCCCAGCACGTTCTGCATGTGCGTACGGACCGTGTGCGGGGAGAGGAAGAGGCGTTCGGCGACGGCCTTGCGGCCGAGTCCCGCGACCATGCAGCGCAGCACCTCCCGCTCGCGCGGGGTCAGCGACTCCACCAGCCGCTCGCTCTCGGTGCGGTGCTTGCGGGCGGCGGTGAGCTCGCGCAGGACGCCGGTGAGCAGCGCGGGCGGCAGATGCGTCTCGTCCCGCAGCACCCCTCTGATCACCGCGAGCAGTCGCTGGAGCGAACAGTCCTTGGCCACCCAGCCGGACGCCCCCGCCTGGAGGGCGAGCGCGGCGCGGCGCGGGTCGTCCTTCTCGGCGAGCACCACCGTCCGTACGGCGGGCTGGCCCGAGCGGACCCCGGCGACCAGCGAGATGCCGTCCACCAGGCCGTCGGCGCCGCCGCCGTCCGGCACGGCCCGGGCGACCGGCGCCCCGGCGAGCGCGCCGAGGTCGGCGTCGACGAGCATCACGTCGAAGCGGCGGCCCTCGGAGGCCCCGCGCTCCAGACAGCGCAGCGCCGCCGGGCCGCTGCCGGCGGCCGCGACGTCGACGTCGGGCTCGGCCGCCAGCGCGGCGGCCAGCGACTCCGCGAAGATTCGGTGGTCATCCACCACGAGAACCCGGATACGAACCACAGACACCCCCATGCGTCGGGGAACGGACCGGTCGGGGCACGGCGCCCGGAAGGGATCAGAGCGCAGTCGCGCGGCCGCCGCCGTGGACTGACCGATACCCCACCCCGGGCGTCGTACCCGACTGTCTCGCCCCCTGATCAACACCGGCCCCCACCGGTGCTGTGCTTCAGAGTAGGGCCGTGGGCCGGGAGCGGAAGGCAATTTGCAGAACTGATTGACCGGGTTGTTTAGGGTGTGACGCATGTTTCGTTTTGAGACGGAAGTGGACAAGGCGCGACGCATTCTGCTGGGTCAGCGACTCAAGGACACCAATACGGAACGCTCTTCGGCGCTGCGGGCCCTGCGCGGCACCCCGCACGAGAAGGAACGCCCGCTCCACGTCTGGGCGGTGGACGGCAGGGGCGACCTGGCGGGCGGTCTCACCGGCCGCGTCTGGGCCGCCTGGCTCATGGTGGACCTGCTGTGGGTGGACCCCGCCCACCGGGGCACGGGCCTGGGCGCCGAACTCCTCGCCCGCGCCGAGGAGTCGGCCCGCAACGACCACTCCTGCGCCCACGCGCGCGTGGAGACGTGGGACTTCCAGGCGCCGGGGTTCTATCGCCGGCAGGGGTACGAGGTGGTGGGCGAGGTGCCCGACTATCCGCCGGGCGTCACGGAGTTCATCCTCACCAAGCGGCTCCGATAGCCGCGCCACCACCCGCCGGTCGCGTACGTCCCCAGTCGGCCGCCGCGAGCCGGGGCGCGCCCCCTCCTCGTCAGCTCCTGCGGCGCGCCCCCGCCGACGGGAGCGCCTCGAAGACCCGGGGCGCGGTGTACCCGGCCGCCGCGAAGGCCTCCTCGACCGCCTTGGTGACCGTGCCGGCCTCGGCCGCCTCGGCGAGGACGACCGCGGACCCGCCGAAGCCGCCGCCCGTCATCCGCGCGCCCAGCGCCCCGGCCGCCACCGACGCGGCCACGACCAGGTCCAACTCGGCGCAGGAGACCCGCAGGTCGTCGCGGAGCGAGGCGTGTCCCTCGGTGAGGACCGGGCCGACCGCGCGCGGATCGCCCGCCGCCAGGTGCGCCGCGACCCGCTCCACCCGCTCGTTGTCGCTCACCACATGGCGTACGCACCGGCGGACGGTTTCGGAGTCGATCCTGGCCAGCGCGGCGTCGAGGCGCGCGTACGGAATCTCGCGCAGGGTCCGCACTCCGAGCGCCCGCGCACCCGCCTCGCAGGCGGCGCGCCGAGCGGCGTACGCGCCGTCTCCGAGCGCGTGCTTCACCCGGGTGTCGACGACGAGGAGCGCCAGTCCGTGCGCGGCGAGGTCGAAGGGGACCTGACGCAGCGAGAGGTCCCTGGTGTCGAGGTGGAGCGCATGGCCCTCGACGCAGCAGGCGGACGCGGTCTGGTCCATGATCCCGCAGGGGACGCCCACGAAGGCGTTCTCGGCGCGCTGGGCGATCCGCGCCAGGTCGGCCCGGCCGAGCCCCAGTCCGTACAGGTCGTTCAGGGCGAGGGCGGTGACGACCTCCAGGGCCGCCGACGAGGAGAGTCCCGCGCCGGTCGGCACCGTGGAGGAGAGGTGGATGTCGGCCCCGGTGACCGGGTGGCCCGCCTCGCGCAGCGCCCAGACCACCCCCGCCGGGTACGCGGCCCAGCCGCCGCCCCCCAGGGGCTCCAGGGCGTCCGCGTCGAGCTGGACGACCCCGCCGTCCACGTCGGCCGAGTGCAGCCTGAGCACCCCGTCGGTGCGCCGCGAGACCGCCGCGACGGCCGTGTGCGGCAGCGCCAGCGGCATCACGAAGCCGTCGTTGAAGTCCGTGTACTCCCCGATCAGGTTGACCCGCCCCGGCGCCTCCCAGACCCCCTCGGGCTCCGTGCCGTACAGCGCGCGGAACCGCTCCGCCACCTCAGTCATCGACGCCCTCCAGGCCCTTGAGCCGCCGGGCGAAGTCCCAGGCGTCCGCGACGATGTGGGCCAGGTCCGCGCGGGAGGGCTGCCAGCCGAGCCGCTCGTGGGCGCGGGCGGCGGAGGCCACCAGGACCGCCGGGTCGCCCGGCCGCCGCCCGGCCGTGACCTCCGGCACCGGATGCCCGGTGACCTTCCGTACGGTCTCGACGACCTCGCGGACGGAGAAGCCGTTGCCGTTGCCGAGGTTGCAGATCAGGTGCTCGCCCGGGGAGGCCGCCGCCAGCGCGAGCAGATGCGCCTCGGCGAGGTCGGCGACATGGATGTAGTCGCGCACACAGGTGCCGTCCGGCGTCGGGTAGTCGTCGCCGAACACCGAGATCGACTCCCGCTCGCCGAGGGCGACCTGGAGCAGCAGCGGGATCAGGTGCGACTCGGGGTCGTGGCGCTCGCCCGAGCTGCCGTAGGCCCCGGCCACGTTGAAGTACCGCAGCGAGACGGCCGCGAGGCCGTGGGCGGCGGCCTCCCCGCTGATCATGTGGTCGACGGCGAGCTTGGAGGCGCCGTAGGGGCTGGTGGGGGCGGTGGGGTCGGCCTCGGTGAGCAGCGCGGAGGCCGGTTCGCCGTAGGTGGCGGCGGTGGAGGAGAACACCAGCGTGCGCACGCCCGCGGTCCGCATGGCGTCCAGCAGGGCCATGGTGCCGCCGACGTTGTTCGACCAGTACTTCTCCGGGTGCGCCACCGACTCCCCGACCTGGGAGAACGCCGCGAAGTGCAGCACGGCGTCATAGGAGGCGTCGAGCCGGCGGGACGCCTCCTGGACGCGGCCCTCGACGAAGTCCGCGCCCTCGGGGACGGCCTCCCGGAAGCCCGTCGAGAGGTCGTCGAGGACGGTCACCGCGTGACCGGCCTCCAGCAGATGGCGCGCCACCACGCTGCCGACATAGCCGGCGCCGCCGGTGACCAGGTACTTCCCGCTCATGTGCTCGCTACCTCTCGCAGTCGCCGGGCCGCGGCCTCCGGCGGCACGTCGTTGATGAACACGCTCATGCCCGACTCCGAACCCGCGAGGAACTTCAGCTTGCCGGAAGTACGGCGGACGGTGAAAAGCTCCAGGTGCAGGGCGAAGTCCCGCCGGTCGGCGGAGCCGGAGAACGGGGCCTGGTGCCAGGCCGAGATGTACGGGGTGGGCGGTTCCGCCTCCCCGAAGATCCGGTCGAAGCGCCGCAGGAGTTCCAGATAGACCCGGGGGAACTCGGTGCGCGCCGCCTCCCCCAGCTCCCGCAGGTCGGGGACGCGGACGCGCGGATAGAGGTGCACCTCGTACGGCCAGTGCGCGGCGTACGGCACGAAGGCGACCCAGTGCTCGGCCTCCAGGACGACCCGGGCGCCCTCGGCGAGCTCGCGCGCCACCAGGTCGTCGAAGAGGTTGCGCCCGCCGGTGCGCTCGCGGTGCTCGGCCAGCGAGCGGAGCATCAGGGCGGTGCGGGGGGTGGTGAAGGGGTAGCCGTAGATCTGGCCGTGCGGGTGGCCGAGGGTGACGCCGATCTCGGCGCCCCGGTTCTCGAAGCAGAACACCTGCTCCACCTGCGGGAGTTCGGCGAGCTCCGCGGTCCGGTCGGTCCAGGCCTCCAGGACCAGCGCGGCCTGCTCCTCGGTGAGGTCGGCGAAGGAGGCGTCGTGGTCGGGGGTGAAGCAGACGACCTCGCAGCGGCCGGAGTCCCCGGCGAGGGAGGGGAAGCGGTTCTCGAAGACGGCCACGTCGTACCCGGCGGCCGGGATCTCGCTGTGCCGTCCGTCGCGCGAGGGGCACAGCGGGCAGTCGTCGGCGGGCGGGTGGTAGGTGCGGCCCTGGCGGTGGGAGGCGATGGCCACCGCGTCGCCGAGCAGGGGGTCGCGGCGGATCTCGGAGGCCGTGGAGACGGGATCGAGCGGCCGGGTGTCGGTCTCGTCCCGTACGACGTCGTCCCGCAAGTCGTAGTAGAGCAGCTCGCGGCCGTCGGCGAGCCGGGTCGACGTCTTCTTCACCTGCACCTCCACCTTCAAACAGAACCAAACATAAAGAACCACGAGCCAACACCATCAGTCAATGGGCGCGACGAAGACGGACCCTTTCGGCGCGGCCCACGGCCCGCGCGGACCGGCCCGGACACGGCTGTGGGCGCGACCGCCACGCGGTCGCGCCCACAACGTCCACGGCACCTGCGGCGCCTGTAGTGCCTACGGAGAAGAGCCCCCCGGATCAGCCCGCCGGGGGCACCGCCCGGTCGAGCAGCCCGGTGCGGGCGGCCAGCGCGGCCGCCTCCAGACGGGAGCCGACGCCCAGCTTCATGAGGACCCGCTGGACATGGGTGCGCGCGGTGGAGGGGGCGATGCCCATGCCCGCCGCGATCAGCCGGGTGTCCTCCCCGTCCGCGACCCTGACCAGCACCTCGATCTCGCGCGGGGTGAGCATCTGGAGCAGCCGCTGGCCCTCGTCGTCCGGCTGCGCGGCCGGGTTGAGCAGCTCCGCGAAGGCCCCCTGGAGCAGCTGCGGCGCCACCGCCGCCTCCCCCGCGCGCGCCTTGACCATGGCGCGCTCCACGCCTTCGATGCGCTCGTCGTGCCGTACGTACCCGGAAGCGCCCGCGGCGAAGGCGGCGGCGATCCCGCGCGGGCTCGGGACCGGCCCGAGCACCACCACGGCCACCTGCGGCCGCTCGCGCTTGATCCTGACGATCGGGTCGAACACCCCCGGCTCGGCGGGCGCGGCCGTACCGAGCAGACACACCTCCGGCGCCCGCGCCACCACCAGCTCGGCCGCCCCGGCGACCGGGGCCGCGGCGGCGAGCACCCGGTGCCCGCGGAGCTTGAGTGCCGAGGCGAGCGCCTCCGCGAGCAGGCGGTGGTCGTCGACCACCATGAGCCGCACGCCCATCGAGCAACCCCCCATCCCCCGGGGCACGTTGCCAACTGCCCTGGCCCGGCCCTCCCTGCCCCGGCAAGCTACACGCTTGTTCGACGTCGCGCGCCCCCTACCGGTGAGAAGACGCCCGGATTGCCGAAATCCCCGGCATTCAGGACTACTTGGCGAAGGAGTGTGTCCGCGCAGGTGAACGCGGCGGCCCCGGCCGCGGAGGGTGCTCCGCGGCCGGGGCCGCCGTGGTGGAGAAGTTGACGCCGCGCGCGAGGCCGGCGCCGCCGCCTCAGCCGGTGCCGAGGCCGATCAGCAGGTACTTCGTCTCGCTGGTCACCGTGCTCGGCTTCATGACCGAGGTGGCCGACATGAAGAGCTTGCCCTGGTTGTAGCGGATCTCGCCGTACTCGGGACCGAACTGCGAGAGCGCGCTGCGCACCGAGGTGTCCGCCGGGTTCTCCAGCAGGACCGTCTGCTTGAAGCTGCCGCCGTCGATGCTCACGATCTGGCTGCCCTTGTCGTACGGGGGCTTCTTGAACGCGATGACGTTGTTGCCGTCCATCCGCAGCGGGTACAGCGAGGAGCCGTCGCCCGCGTCGGCCTTGCCGGGCACGGGCTGCCCGGTGGCCAGGTCGAACGCCATGATCTCGTTGGTGCGGCCGGAGTAGCCGCTGCCGCCCGCGCCGTCGTGCTGCTCGGTCGGGACGTACAGCTTGCCGCCGCCCGCCGCGACCGAGGTGCACTTCTCCACGTCGGTGGAGTCGCAGTCGGCGGCGTACTTGTCGCCCGGCGCCGGGATGCGGGCCAGCAGCTTGCCGGTCTTGTCGTCGATGGAGAAGAAGTCCGAGATCCCGCTGCCGTCGCCCGCGGTGTCACCGACGTCGGCGGCCACCACCAGCGGCTTGGACGAGACGATGTGCGCGTACTGGACACCGGCCGGCATCTTGTACGAGGACAGCGGCGCGCCCGTCTTCGGGTTCAGCGGCTGGACGGTGACCGTGGGGTTGTCGTAGTCACCGCACTTGCGGACCGCGACCAGCGCCTCACCGCCGCCGTAACCGGCGTCCTTGCACTGGTCGGTGGTGACCTTCGGCTGCCACAACAGCTTGCCGGTGGCCAGGTCCCAGGCGGAGCCGCCGGAGGTGCCACCGGTGGCGACCGTGCCGGCGCCGATGGTGACCTCCTCGTACATGGTCTTGCGGTCGCCCTCCTTGACGGAGTTCGTCCAGGCCAGCTTGCCGGTGGTCAGGTCGAGCACGGCGACCTCGGTGCAGCGCGCGTACTTCTCGCCGGAGGCCTTGGGGCCCTCGTAGACGATCGCCGTCTTGCTGTCGGAGGTGATGTGCCGGGTGGCCGCGCAGACCGCGCCGGGCAGCGGGGTCTTCCACAGCTGGGTGCCCTTGGCGGGGTCGTAGCCGACGACCTCGTTGACGCCCGACTTGGCGTACACCTTGTCGGTCAGCCAGGAGCCGTCGACGTGGACCAGGTCGCTCACCTTGGGCTGCGGCACCTGGAAGAGCACCTTGGAGGTGACGTTGGCGGGGGGCTGCTCCTTGCCGCCGCCCCCGGTCGAGCCGCCCTCCTTGCCGCCGTTGGCGCCCTGCGTGGAGCCGGACTTGGACTCGTCCTTCTTGTCGCCGTCCTTGCTCTTGGCGTACCAGAGGCCGCCGCCGACGATCAGCGCGACCGCGACGACCGCCGAGATGATGATCGTCGTCTGGGCGCTGGGCTTCCTGCCGCCGCCGGGGCCGCCCGGGGCGCCCTGCGGCGCCATGGGCTGGGCGGGAGGCTGGCCCGGATAGCCGTAGCCCTGCTGCGGCTGGCCCGGGTAGCCGTAGCCCGGCTGGCCGGGGGGCGGGGTCTGCGGATAGCCGTACGCGGACGGCTGCCCGGGCGCGGGGGCCTGCGGGTAGCCGTACGCCGGGGCCGCGGGGGCCGTCGGCGGCTGGGCCGGCGGCGCGGGCGGCATCGCCGGGGGCGGCGGCGTGGGGGCGCCGAAACCGCCCGCCGGGGGCTCCTGCGGGGCGCCGAACCCCGGGACCGGGGGCTGCGGCGGCTCGCCCGGCGGCTGTTGGGGCGGCTGGGGAGGCTGGCTCATGACGTACGTACCTCTGCGGAAGGGAAGGGGACGGAAGCGGGCGCGTTCATCAGTTGCCGAACCCCATCAGGGCCTTCTCCTTGGTGTCGCCCTTGGGGCTGGAGACGCGGCCGTTGAGGATGAAGAGCCGGCCGTCGCGGTAGGCCACGTGCTTGGAGAAGAAGCCGTTCTCGATGGAGGCGGTGGACGCCGGGTTCTGGAGCACGATCTTCGGCTGGCCCGCGCCGGCCACCTCCGCGACCGCGCCGCCCTGCTCGGTGGTGGGCGCGATGTAGGCGAGGACCTTGCCGTTCTCGGCGTTCAGCGGCAGCATCGTGCGGTCGCTGCCCGCGCTCGAACGCCACTTCTCTTTGCCGGTGTTGAGGTCGAACGCCACGACCGCGTTGGTGCGCCCGAAGGTGTCGCCGGAGCTGCGCTTGGGCTCGGTCGGCAGATACAGCGTGTTGGCGTCGGCGGCGGCGCCCAGGCAGCCCTGGAGGTCACGGTCCATGATCGCCCAGCCGCACTCCGGCTGGAAGCTGTCCTTGCTGACCAGCTCGGAGCGGAGCGAACCGTCGGGCTTGTACGTCGAGATGTTGTACTGCTTCTTGTCCTTGTTGGTCACGTAGACCACCAGCGGGTCGACCGAGAAGACCCGGGCGACCTTCCAGCCCTTGGGGAACTGCTTGGTCCACTTGGGCTTGCCGGTGGTGGCGTCCAGCTCCTGGATCTGGTCGACCGCGAGCGTGTCGCCGCCGACCGTGCAGCTGCCCGCGGCGATCAGCCGGGAGCCGCCCGCGAAGGCGTCCGCACGGCAGTTGCCGTTGCGCTCCTGGCCGAAGATCTTCTTGCCGTCGAGGACCGAGAACCCGCTGACGCCGCCCATCCGGGCCACCGCCACGGTGTTGCCGCTGATCGCCAGGTCGAAGCTGGTCATGATGTCGAAGGCGTTCTCCGACGGGACCGCCACCTTCCAGCCCGCCTTGCCGGCCGCGAGGTCGACCTGCTGGAGCTGGTTGCACTTGGCGTTCTTGGTGTTGTTCTCCTGCACACCGAGGACGATCTTGCCGTCGGCGGTGGTCTGGTGCGGCGCTCCGCACAGCGGGGCGCTCAGCGGCACGCTCCACTTCTGCTTGCCGTCCGTCACCGAATAGCCGGTGACTTCCTTGTACATCGCCTTGACGACGGTGTCCCCGATCACCCAGGGGCCGGACTGCTCGGCGCCGTTCTGGGTCAGCTGGGTGGCGTTCTCCTGGAGCCAGACCTTCGCCTCGCCGTCCTTGCGGCCCGCGTTGAGGTCGTCGTTCCCGGTGCGGCCGTCGCCCTTGCCGTCACCCTTGCCGTCGCCCTGGTCGGTCGTGGGCGAGCCGCTGGGCTGCGCGCTCTGGCTCGCCTTCGCCTCGGACTTCTTGTCGCCGTCCCCGCCCTTGGTGGCGAAGTACACGCCGCCGCCGACCACGAGCAGACCGGCCACGGCCGCCGCCACGATCACGGCGGGCTTGCCCTTGAAGGGGTTGCGTCCCCCGCCCGGCGGCTCCGGCATCGGGGCGCCCGGGTACTGGGGCTGCGTCGGGTAACCGCCGTACGGGCCCGCCTGCTGGCCGTAGGGGCCGGGCTGCTGGCCGTACGGACCGGGCTGGCCGCCGGGCGCCTGCGGGTAGCCGTAGCCGGGCTGCGTCGGGGGCTGCGGGTAGCCGTAGCCGGGAGCCGGGGCGGGGCCGCCCTGCGGCGGGGCGGGCGGCATCGCGGGCGGCGGGCCCGCGGGCGGCGGCGGCGTCTGCGGCGGCTGGGCGGGCGGGGTGGGCGTCCCGGCGGGCGGGTTGCTGGGTGCCCCGAAGCCCCCCTGCGGCGGCTGCTGGCTGGGCGGCTGGGTCACAGCGTGTCTCCCCCTTCGTGCGGACCGCTGCCCGAACGGACTCCCCCGCGTTTCCGGAGCGGAATCGGACATGGTCCCGCACAGTTTGCGTCAGTCGAGCGGGGCTTCTTTGTATCACCCGAACCCCCTCGAACAGGGGGCCGGTCCGTCCCTGTTCCCAAGGGCGGACCGGCCTGTGATGCGCCTGTTATGGAGTTTGCACGTGCTCTTTACGACTCGTCACCCGTCCTCACGAGCCCCACGCGTCCCACCCGCCCCTAGGCGTCCTCGGCCAGTTCCAGCCAACGCATCTCCAGTTCGTCGCGCTCGCCGATGAGGGCGCGCAGCTCCGCGTCGAGCTTGGCGACCTTCTCGAAGTCGGTCGCGTTGTCGGCGATCTGGGCGTGCAGACTGCTCTCCCGGTCGGAGATCTTGTTCAGCTGCCGCTCGATGCGCTGGAGTTCCTTCTTCGCGGCCCGGGAGTCGGCGGACGAGGCCGCGCCCGAGGGCCTGGCGGCGGCCGGGGCGGGGACCGGGGCCGCCTCCTCGATCATCCGCCTGCGCCGCTCCAGGTACTCGTCGATGCCGCGCGGCAGCATCCGCAGGGCGGCGTCGCCGAGCAGCGCCCACACCCGGTCGGTGGTGCGCTCGATGAAGAACCGGTCGTGCGAGATGACGACCATCGAGCCGGGCCAGCCGTCGAGCAGGTCCTCCAGCTGGGTCAGCGTCTCGATGTCGAGGTCGTTGGTGGGCTCGTCGAGGAAGAGGACGTTCGGCTCGTCCATCAGCAGCCGCAGCAGCTGGAGCCTGCGCCGCTCACCACCGGACAGGTCCCCGACCGGCGTCCACTGCTTCTCCTTGCCGAACCCGAACTGCTCGCACAGCTGCCCGGCCGTCATCTCCCGGCCCGTGCCGAGGTCGACCCGGTCACGGATCTGCTGCACGGCCTCCAGGACGCGCAGTTCTGCGGGCAGTTCGGTGACGTCCTGCGAAAGATAGGCGAGCCGCACGGTCTTGCCGACCTTGATCTGTCCGGCCGCGGGCTGCGCCTCGCCGTCGGTACGGGCCGCGTCCGCCAGCGCGCGCAGGAGCGAGGTCTTGCCGGCGCCGTTCACCCCGACCAGGCCGATGCGGTCGCCCGGGCCGAGTTGCCAGGTCAGGTGCTTGAGCAGCACCTTGGGCCCGGCCTGCACGGTCACGTCCTCCAGGTCGAAGACGGTCTTGCCGAGCCGCGCGCCCGCGAACTTCATCAGCTCCGAGGTGTCGCGCGGCGGCGGCACGTCCGCGATCAGCTCGTTGGCGGCCTCGATGCGGTAGCGGGGCTTGGAGGTGCGGGCGGGGGCGCCGCGCCGCAGCCAGGCCAGCTCCTTGCGCATCAGGTTCTGCCGCTTGGCCTCCTCGGTCGCGGCGATCCGCTCCCGCTCGGCGCGGGCGAACACGTAGTCGCTGTAGCCGCCCTCGTACTCGTAGACGCTGCCGCGCTGGACGTCCCACATCCGGGTGCAGACCTGGTCCAGGAACCAGCGGTCGTGGGTGACGCAGACCAGCGCCGAGCGCCGGGCCCGCAGATGGGCGGCCAGCCAGGCGATGCCCTCCACGTCCAGGTGGTTGGTGGGCTCGTCCAGGATGATCAGGTCCGGGTCGGCGATGAGCAGCTTGGCGAGCGCGATACGGCGGCGCTCACCGCCGGAGAGGGGGCCGATGACCGTGTCCAGGCCGCTCTCGAAGCCGGGCAGGCCGAGGCCGCCGAAGAGGCCGGTGAGCACGTCACGGATCTTGGCGTTGCCCGCCCACTCGTGGTCGGCGAGGTCGCCGATCACCTCGTGGCGGACGGTGGCCTTCGGGTCCAGCGAGTCGTGCTGGGTGAGCACGCCGAGGCGGAGGCCGCCGACGTGGGTGACGCGGCCGGTGTCGGCCTCCTCCAGCTGCGCGAGCATCCGGATGAGGGTGGTCTTGCCGTCTCCGTTGCGGCCGACCACCCCGATCCGGTCCCCTTCGGAGACGCCGAGGGAGACGCCGTCGAGCAGGGCGCGGGTGCCGTATACCTTGCTGACTGCCTCGACATTGACCAGGTTGACGGCCATTTCACTCCTGAACAGGGGGCTTGGATCGTCCCCCAGGGTACTTCCCGGCGACCCGCACTCCGTGCGGTGCGGGTGCGCCCCGAAGGGGCGCGGGGAGTTCGCACTGCGTGCGGTGCGGTGTGCGCCCTGAAGGGGCGCGGGGAACTGCGCGAACGGCCCCCACCGGGCCGCGGACGGAGAACGACCTCTTGCGGGTGCAGACCGTGCGTGGCTGGTCGCGCAGTTCCCCGCGCCCCTTGGGGGCCGTGCCTCGGGCAGCCACGACCGTCGCCCGGGGCGGGGAGGCCCCGTGTTCAGGCCGGGACGACCGTTGCCCCGGGGGCCGGGGACGTTGCCGGGCGGGCGGTGCGGCAGGTGCCCGAGCTTCGCAGCGCTTCCGCGATCCTCGCGGCCGACGCCGCGTCCTCGGCCAGGAACGCCGTGGTCGGGCCGGAGCCCGAGACCAGGGCCGCCAGGGCCCCCGCCGCCGTGCCCGCCGCCAGCGTCTGCGTCAGGGACGGGCGCAGGGACAGGGCCGCGTCCTGGAGGTCGTTGGAGAGCGCGCCCGCCAACGCGAACGGGTCGCCCGCGCGCAGCGCGGCGAGCAGCGCCGGGTCCGCCTCCGGCGGCGCCGCGTCCGGAGTGAGGCGGTCGAACTCGCGGTACACCGCCGGGGTGGACAGCCCCCCGTCCGCCGCCGCGAACACCCAGTGGAAGGTGCCCCCGACCTCCAGCACGGACAGCCTCTCGCCGCGGCCCGTGCCCAGCGCCGCCCCGCCGACCAGGCTGAACGGCACGTCGCTGCCGAGCTCGGCGCAGATGTCGAGCAGCTCCTCGCGGGACGCGCCCGTACCCCACAGCGCGTCGCACGCCACCAGCGCCGCCGCGCCGTCCGCGCTGCCGCCGGCCATGCCGCCCGCGACGGGGATGTCCTTGGCGATGTGCAGGTGGACGTCGGGCGCAAGCCCGTACCGCGCGGCCAGCAGCTCGGCCGCCCGCGCCGCCAGGTTCGTACGGTCCAGGGGGACCTTGTCCGCGTCCGGGCCGGAGCAGGTGACGCGCAGCCCGTCGGCGGGCGCGGCCGTGACCTCGTCGTAGAGGCCGACCGCGAGGAACACGTTGGCGAGGTCGTGGAAGCCGTCGGGGCGGGCCGGGCCCACCGCGAGCTGGACGTTGACCTTGGCGGGGACCCGGACCGTCACGGCCTGCGCCGCCGGTACCGTCACGGCCCTCGGCGCCGTCACGGCCTGGCCTCCGCGATCCGGGCGAACTCCTCCACCGTCAGCGCCTCGCCGCGCGCCTGCGGCGAGATCCCGGCCGCGACCAGCGCCTGCTCGGCGGCGGGCGCGGAGCCCGCCCAGCCGGCGAGCGCGGCCCGCAGGGTCTTGCGGCGCTGGGCGAAGGCCGCGTCGACGACCGCGAAGACCTCCGCCTTGGTGGCGGTGGTCCGCACCGGCTCGGTGCGCCGGACCAGCGCGACCAGGCCGGAGTCGACGTTGGGGGCGGGCCAGAAGACGTTGCGGCCGATGGACCCGGCGCGCTTGACCTCCGCGTACCAGTTGGCCTTCACCGACGGCACGCCGTACACCTTGTTGCCGGGCCTGGCCGCGAGCCGGTCCGCGACCTCCGCCTGGACCATGACCAGGGTGCGCTCGATCGTGGGGAAGCGGTCCAGCATGTGCAGCAGCACGGGCACCGCGACGTTGTACGGCAGGTTCGCGACCAGGGCGGTCGGGGCGGGGCCGGGCAGCTCCTGGACCAGCATCGCGTCGGAGTGGACCAGCGCGAAGCGGTCCTTCCTCGCGGGCAGCCGGGCCTCGATGGTGGCGGGCAGCGCGCCCGCGAGCACGTCGTCGATCTCGACGGCCGTCACCCGGTCCGCCGCCTCCAGGAGCGCCAGGGTCAGCGAGCCGAGGCCGGGCCCGACCTCCACCACCACGTCGTCGGGCCGCACCTGCGCCGTCCGCACGATCCGGCGGACCGTATTGGCGTCGATGACGAAGTTCTGGCCGCGCTGCTTGGTGGGGCGTACGCCCAGCGCTGCGGCCAGTTCACGGATGTCGGCGGGGCCGAGGAGGGCATCGGGCTCAGTGGTGCTCACCGATACAGCCTACGGCCGCAGTGCGGCCACGGACTCGCCCCCCGCTGCACGTAGAGCTTCTTCGCCCGGAACGTCTGCTCGGCGGCGCTGGCGTGCTGCGGGAGGCCGCTGCCGCCGAGCGCGTGCCAGGTGCGGCCGTCGAACTGGTAGAGCCCGCCGTAGTTCCCCGTCGGGTCGACCGCGCCGGGGCGCCCGCCGGACTCGCAGTGGGCCAGTGCGCGCCAGTCGAGGTGGTCGGCGCCGCCGGCCGAGACGGGCAGCGGCTTGGTGCCGACCCGGACGCTCTGGGCGACCGGCGGGCGCACCACGTGCTCGGACACCTTCCGCGGCTTCTGCCGCACCCCGTCGACGGTCCGCAGCGCGTAGGTGACCTTGCGGAAGCCGCGCTGGCCCGGCCGGTCGACGACCTCGGTCCCGGCGAAGAGCGAGTCGTCCCTGGTCCTGACGACCCGGTACGGGATGGGCTCCTCGCGGACCACACGGCTGCCCGTGATCCGCATGACGGTGATCGTCTGGCCGTCGCGGGGGAAGGCGGAGGGCGGCACGGAGGTGGTGTCCTGGTCGCGCAGCGAGATCCCGGCCTCCTCGACGGCCTCGGCGACCGTCGCCGCGTTGGTGCGGATCGTGCGCTCGCGGCCGTCGGCGAGGAAGGTGACCTGGCGCTCGGTGCGCACGTCCAGGCCCATGCCGGTGCGGCCGATCGCCGAGGAGCGCGAGGCCGACAGATACGCGCCCTCGGCGCGCACCCCGAGCTGGCGCAGGGCCCCGTCCACGGTCTGCGCGGTGGTCCACACCTGGCGGCGCTGGCCGTCGAGGGAGAGGGCGACGGGGCGGCCGTAGCGGACGACGACCTCGTCGCCGCCGGTCAGCGCCTCGTACCGGCCGGGCGCGACGATGTCGTGGTCCCCGACGGCGACGTGCTGGTCCGCGAGGAGTTCGTCGACGTCGTCCGCGAAGGTGTGCAGGGTGCGCGGGACGCCGTCGACGGTGAGCCGTACGGCCTTGTCGTTGACGAGGAAGGCGGTCGTCCCGCCCGCGAGGAAGGCGACCACCAGCGCCTGCGGGATGAGCCGCCGCAGGGCCTCGGGGCCGGCGCCGAACAAGGCCCCGCCGCGGCGGCGGCGCCGGGCGGCCCGTCGCGCCCCGGCCCGCGGTCCCTCCTGCGGCCCGGCGCCCCGGCGCGGCCGGGGCACCTCGGCCGCCTGCGTCTCGAAGGCGTCGTACGGCGGCTCGGCGGGCGGCGGCGCGTCCTGCGCGTACGGCGGCTCGGCCGTTCTCGTCGCCGCGCGGCGGCCGCCGCGTGCGGCACGGTGACTGCCCTGCGAATTGCTCACGGCGCTCCAGAGTTCCGGCCTGTCGTCCCGTCGGGGGCGGGACATTAGCGGAGCCTTCGTCACCGTCCAAAGCGATTCGACTACGGAGCGTCGCCGCGCTACCCTGCACTCGCCCACCCGGGGCACCCGGGCCGTTATCCGTCAGTAATCGAAGGCGCGCGCCGTGTTCTCCGCGACCGCCGCGGCCAGCACGTCCTCGTGGACCGCCTTCACCGCCGCCATGGCGCGCACCGTAATCGGAATGAGATACGGCGCGTTGGGCCGTCCGCGGTACGGCGCCGGGGTGAGAAAGGGCGCGTCCGTCTCCACCAGAACGAGTTCGAGCGGGGCGACCGCGAGCGCGTCGCGCAGCGGCTGGGCGTTCTTGAACGTCATGTTCCCGGCGAAGGACATGAAGTAGCCCGCCCGCGCGCAGAGTTCCGCCATTTCCGCGTCCCCGGAATAGCAATGGAAGACGGTGCGCTCCGGGGCGCCCTCTTCCCGCAGAATGCGCAGCACGTCCGCGTGCGCCTCGCGATCGTGGATGACGAGCGCCTTGCCGTGCCGTTTGGCGATCTCGATGTGCGCCCGGAAGGACCGCTCCTGGGCGGCCATGCCGTCGGCGCCGGTGCGGAAGTAGTCCAGACCCGTCTCGCCGACGGCCTTGACGTGCGGGAGGGCGGCGAGCCGGTCGATCTCGGCGAGCGCGTCGTCGAGGGCGGCGTCACCGCCGGGCTGCCGCGCCCCCTGGCGCGACCAGCCGTCGGGGTCGCCCAGGACGATCCTGGGCGCCTCGTTCGGGTGCAGGGCGAC
This sequence comes from Streptomyces sp. NPDC005878, assembly GCF_040629815.1. Taxonomy (NCBI): domain Bacteria; kingdom Bacillati; phylum Actinomycetota; class Actinomycetes; order Kitasatosporales; family Streptomycetaceae; genus Streptomyces; species Streptomyces sp. NPDC005878. Next base: position 94,584 of record NZ_JBEXWK010000024.1, on the reverse strand, counting down.
GGCGGCGTGCACGTTCTCGTACGCCTCGGCCGTCTCCGCCGCCCACCGGGAGCCCTTGAGGTCGCAGCCCACCTGGACCACCGTGGTCACCCCGACGGCCGCGGCCCGGGTCAGGGCCTCCTCGACCGTCGTGGACTGCATGTCCAGGTGGGTGTGCGAGTCGGCCACCGCCACACCGAGCGGTTCGGGCAGGGGCGGCGGGGCATCCTTGGCGGCACTCATGGGGCCGATCCTATGAAAGGCCCCGGCCCGTCACTTCTTGTGGTGGTGCTGGAAGGGGTGCAGGAGGTCCGACAGGTGCCAGTGGTGGCCGGCCTCGGGCTCGGCCGCGGCCGTGGCGCCCGGCGCGGCCGCCGGGGTGTCCGGCTCCGGGTCGCCCCCGGACCCCACGGGCCCGGCCGGCGCCTGGTGGGTCGACTGGTGGGCGAGCCACTGCTGCACGCTGGAGACCCGGCCGGCGCGCAGGGTGCGCACGACGTGCCCGCCGCAGTTCATGCAGGTGGGCTGGGACAGCGGGGAGGGAACCCGCTCCCCGTCGGCCTTGTAGACCACGAACGACTGCCCCTTGCCGTCCACGTGGTGCTCTATCTCGTACGCCTGCTCCCAGCCATATCCACACCTCATGCACGCGAAGGCGTAAGCCTCGTGCGCCGTGGTCTCAGCGATCTCACTCATCTGCCGGCTCCCTTGTCCGCTGGACAAGCTCTTGCGAGCGCTCCTTGCGAGCGGAGGCGGGAAAGCGCCCCCGATCCATGGGACGCCTTTCGCCGCCGAAACGCATCAGGGGCTGTCGAGTGTTGGTGCCGATTTGGCCTTTCCTAGGCAAAAGCCCCGGTGCGCGGCCTGCGCTTTACTTTTTACGATAGTCCTTTGCCGTTCTCCGGTGCCTGTCGTGCCGCGTTCTTTGCCGCCACGACGGCGTCGAACACCTCGCGCTTGGGCAGGCCCGCGTCGAGAGCCACGGCGGCGATCGCCTCCTTGCGCCGCTCGCCCGCCTCCTCGCGCACCAGCACCCTGCGCACCAGCTCCTCGGCGTCCAGCTCGGCGGGGCCGGTCTCGGCCGCGCCCTCGACCACCACGGTGATCTCGCCGCGCACCCCCTCGGCGGCCCAGGCGGCGAGGTCGCCGAGGCTGCCGCGCTTGACCTCCTCGTACGTCTTGGTCAGCTCCCGGCAGACGGCGGCGCGGCGCTCGGCGCCGAAGACCTCGGCCATCGCGGCGAGCGTGTCGTCGAGGCGGTGCGGGGCCTCGAAGTAGACGAGGGTGCGGCGCTCGCCGGCCACCTCGCGCAGCCGGCCGAGCCGCTCGCCCGCCTTGCGCGGCAGGAAGCCCTCGAAGCAGAACCGGTCGACGGGCAGCCCGGACAGGGCGAGCGCGGTCAGCACCGCCGAGGGGCCGGGCACGGCCGTGACCTTGATGTCCTTCTCCACGGCGGCCGCCACGAGCCGGTAGCCGGGGTCGGAGACCGAGGGCATCCCGGCGTCGGTGACGAGCAGCACGCGCGCGCCGCCCTCCAGCGCCTCGACGAGTTCGGGCGTCCGGGCGGACTCGTTGCCCTCGAAGTAGGAGACGACCCGCCCCGAGGTGTGGATGCCCAGCGCCCGGGTCAGGCCGCGCAGCCGCCGGGTGTCCTCGGCGGCGACGACGTCGGCCCGCTCCAGCTCGGCGGCGAGGCGCGGCGGCGCGTCCGCGATGTCGCCGATGGGGGTGCCTGCGAGTACGAGTGTTCCGGTCACCCCGCCATCCTCCCAGCCTCCGGGCTCCGCCGTTCGCCCGGACCGGATCGGGCCCGGCCACGGGACTCGCACAGGCCCTTTCCCTACGATGGCGCGGTGACCAGTACTGCGCCGCAGACCCTTGAGGGCCATGACGCCGAAGATCCGCCGCCCGGCTGGCAGGACCGGCTGCGCCGCTTCGGCTACGCGGCCCGGCCGAGAACCGGCCTGCGCGAGCGGCTGGTGCCGCCCTACACCCGGCCGTCCGGCCGGCTCTGGGCGGTCCTGAACGTCCCCCCGGCGACCGCCGGGCGCCTGGTGCGCTGGTCGGGCTGGGGCGGCCCGCTGCTGGTCACGCTGGTGGCGGGGGTGCTGCGGTTCTGGCGGCTCGGCAGCCCGGACGCGGTGATATTCGACGAGACGTACTACGCCAAGGACGCCTGGGCGCTGATCAACCGCGGCTACGAGGGCGCCTGGCCCAAGGACGTCGACAAGGCGATCATCAAGGACCCCTCGTCGGTGCCGATCCCCACCGACCCGGGCTACGTGGTGCATCCGCCGGTCGGCAAGTACCTCATCGGCATCGGTGAGAAGTGGTTCGACTTCACCCCGTTCGGCTGGCGCTTCATGATGGCGGTGCTCGGCACGCTCTCGGTGCTGATGCTCTGCCGGATCGGGCGGCGGCTGTTCCGCTCGACGTTCCTGGGCTGCCTGGCGGGCGCGCTGCTCGCGGTGGACGGGCTGCACTTCGTGATGAGCCGCATGGCCCTGCTCGACCTGGTGGTCATGTTCTTCGTGCTCGCGGCCTTCGGCTGTCTGCTGATCGACCGGGACCGGGCGCGCGCCCGGCTCGCGGCGGCGCTCCCCGAGGGCGAGGGGGGCGACCTGCGCCCGGACACGGCCGTGGCGGAGGGCCTGCGCCTGGGGTGGCGCCCGTGGCGGATCGCGGCCGGGGTGATGCTGGGGCTGGCCTGCGGCACCAAGTGGAACGGCCTGTACGTCCTGGTGTTCTTCTGCGTCATGGCGGTGCTGTGGGACGCGGGCGCCCGCCGTACCGCGGGCGCGGTGCGGCCGTACCGCGCGGTGCTCCGCCGGGACGCCCTCCCCGCCTTCCTCTCCACGGTCCCGGTGGCGGTGGTGACGTATCTGGCCTCCTGGACCGGCTGGTTCATGACCGACAAGGGCTACTTCCGCACCTGGGCGCACGGCCGCGACGGGCTCTCCCCCGACCACGTCAAGCTGCCGCTGCTGGGCAGGGTGAGCCTGCCGCAGTTCGACATGGGCTGGATGCCGGAGTCGCTGCGCAGCCTGTGGCACTACGAGTCCGAGGTCTACAGCTTCCACGTCAACCTCACCGACCAGCACACCTACCAGTCCAACCCGTGGAGCTGGATCGTCCTGGGCCGCCCGGTCTCGTACTTCTACGAGAGCCCCTCCCCCGGCACCGACGGCTGCCCCTCCTCCACCACCGGCAAGTGCGCCCGCGAGGTGCTGGCGCTCGGCACGCCGCTGCTGTGGTGGGCGGCGTGCTTCGCGCTCCTGTACGTGCTGTGGCGCTGGGCGTTCCGGCGCGACTGGCGGGCGGGCGCGATCGTCTGCGGCGTCGCGGCGGGCTATCTGCCCTGGTTCCTCTACCAGGAGCGGACGATCTTCTTCTTCTACGCGGTCGTCTTCGTGCCGTTCCTGTGCCTGGCGGTGGCGATGATGATCGGCGCGATCCTCGGGCCCCCGGGCTCGGACGAGCGGCGCCGTGCGGTGGGAGCGATCGGCGCGGGCGTGCTGGTGCTGCTGATCGTCTGGAACTTCATCTACTTCTGGCCGCTGTACACGGGCACGTCGATTCCGCTCGATTCCTGGCGGAATCGGATGTGGCTGGATACGTGGGTGTGAGCCGCTGAGCGGGGTCCCGGTCCGGTAACGGGTGGGGCCGGTGTCACTGCTGTCACGTAATGTTCCTCCCAAGCAAACTCTTGAACACGTTCAAGAGACTCCTGGGGAGGGGCTGCGAGATGCGCAGTGGAGCCAAGGCCGCCATCGTCGGCGGTGTGTTCGTGGTCGTCGGCACCGGTGTGGTGTACGGCGGTTACCAGATGGTGGCCGGGGACAGCTCGTCCTCCGGTTCGCATACGCGGGCGGCGCCGGTACGGACCGGCCCGCCCAGCACCGACGAGATCACCAAGACCGCCCGGGCGTTCTTCGACGCCTGGACCACGGGGGACGCGGCGGCGGCCTCGGCCCTGACCAACAACAACGCCGCCGCCCAGACCGTGCTCACCGCCTTCCACGACGAGGCGCACGTGGGCAAGGTGACGATCACGCCGGGGGCGGCCACGGGGGCGACCGTTCCGTACACGGTGAAGGCGGAGGTCTCCTACGAGGGGAAGACCGCGCCGCTCGACTACAGCTCCCGGCTCACCGTTGTGCGGGGCGTGAGCACCGGCAAGGCGCTGGTGGACTGGCAGCCGGCCGTCGTCCACCCGAAGCTGAAGCCGGGCGGGAAGCTGGTGACGGGGGCCGCCAAGAACCCCGAGATCGAGGCCGTGGACCACCGGGGGCGGGTGCTGACCAAGGAGAAGTACCCCTCGCTCGGGTTCGTCCTGGACGCGCTGCGGCAGAAGTACGGCGACAAGGTCAACGGCACACCGGGCGTGGAGACCTGGATCGAGGGCGGCGCCGAGGGCACCCCGAACCAGACGCTGCTCACCCTGGCCAAGGGCAAGCCCGGCAAGCTGACGACGACGCTCGACGCGGACGTCCAGGCGGCGGCCGAGCAGGCCGTGAAGCAGTTCGCCGAGTCGTCGGTGGTGGCGATCGAGCCGACGAGCGGGGAGATCCGGGCCGTCGCGGACAACCGCAGGGACGGGTTCCCCGCCTCCCTCCAGGCGTCCGTGGCCCCCGGCTCCACCATGAAGATCGTCACCGGCGCGATGATCATCGCGAACGGCGTGGGCGGGGCGGACCAGCCGGCCGAGTGCCCGGCGACGGTTCCGTGGGAGGGCTACGTCTTCCACAACCTGAACGACTTCACCATCGCGCACGGCACCCTGACCGACGCGTTCGCGCGGTCCTGCAACACCGCCTTCATCAAGCCGGTCAGGCCCCTCGCCGACAAGCGCATCGCCGGCACCGCGCTCGGCCAGACCGCCCGGGACTACTTCGGGCTCGGCCAGAACAACTGGAAGCTCGGCGGTGTGAAGTCCTTCGACGGCCGCGTCCCGGACTCCTCCGGCGTGGAGACCGCCGCCTCCTACATAGGCCAGGGCAAGGTCCAGATGAGCCCGCTCGACATGGCGTCCGTCTCGGCCACCGTCATCGCGGGCGGGTTCCACCAGCCGGTGATCGTGCCGAAGTCCCTGGACGACCGGGAACTGGCCACCGCCAAGCCCCTGCCCGGCCCGGTCGCCTCGCAGTTGCAGCAGATGATGCACGCGGCGACCACCGGCAGCGGGACGGCCGTCAAGGCGATGGCGGGGGTGCCGGGGCCCAAGGGCGCCAAGACCGGCTCGGCCGAGGTGGACCAACAGGGCACCTCCAACAGCTGGTTCACCGGGTACGGCAACGGGCTCGCCGCTGCGGCCCTCGTCCAGTCCGGCGGCCACGGCGGGGACGCGGCGGGGCCGATCGTGGCGCGGGTGCTGCGGGCGGGGTGAGCGGGGAGGGGCCCGGGGGGCGCCCCGGGGCGGGGGCGCCGACCCCGTGCGGGCGGGTCCCGATGCGGGCGGCAACCCGACGCGGGCGGGGGGCGCGAGGCCGGGGCGCGGGCACGGAGCACGGGGCGCAGAGGCCCGGCGCAGAGACCGAAGCCCGGGGCACGGGGCACGGGGCACAGAGCCGGGGCGCGGAGCCCGGGGCGTGGGGAAACGCCCTCGCACGCGGCCTGGGGCTCCTACTAGCCTGCGGGGGCATGAGCGCTCAAGAATCCCCCGCCCACCCCCGGTTCGCCGAGGCGCTGCGCGCCCTCGGGCTCGACGTGGAGGTACGCCGCTTCCCGGACGCCACCAGGACCGCCGCCGAGGCGGCCGCCGCCATCGGCTGCGATGTCAGCGAGATCGTGAAGTCGCTGGTCTTCGAGGCGGACGGGGTCCCGGTGATCGTCCTGATGGACGGCTCGTCACGGGTGGACGTGGAACTCGTACGGCGTGAGCTGGGCGCGCGGAAGGTGCGGCGGGCCGGGGCCGAACTCGTCCGGGAGACCACCGGTTACGCGATCGGAGGCGTCCCGCCCTTCGGCCATGTGCGCCGCACCCGGGTCCTCGCCGACCGCGCGCTCCTCGACCACGCGGTGGTCTGGGCGGCGGCCGGCACGCCCCACACCGTCTTCCCGCTCGACCCCAAGACGCTCATCGAGTACGCGGGCGGGGCGCTGGTCGACGTACGCGAGCGCACGGCGTGAGCCTGGCGGTCGCGCTGGCCGTCCTGCTCGCCGCCGTCACCCACGCGTCCTGGAACGCGATGGCGCACACGATCAGGGACCAGCTCATCGCGTTCACCCTCATCGGCGGCGGGGCCACGGTGATCGGCGCGGTGCTCGCGGTGTTCGCCCCGCTGCCCGCGTCCGGCGCCTGGCCGTACCTCGCCGCGTCGGCGGCGCTGCACACCGGCTACCAGACCCTGCTCATGCGGTCGTTCACCCTGGGCGACTTCGGCCAGATGTACCCGATCGCCCGGGGGACGGCGCCGCTGGTGGTGACCGTGCTGGCGGTGGTGTTCGTCGGCGAGAGCCTCAACGCGTGGCAGGCGGCCGGGGTGGCGGTCGCCTCGGCGGGGCTGGTCGGGGTCGCCCTGTGGGGCATCCGGGGCTCGGGCGCGCGCCCGCACTGGCCGGCGCTGCTGGCCGCGCTGGCGACGGGGCTGTCCATCGCGGCGTACACGGTGGTGGACGGGGTCGGCGTCCGCGCGTCCGGTACGCCGCTCGGCTACATCGCGTGGCTGATGATCCTGGAGGGGCTGCTGATCCCCGGGTACGCGCTGTACCGCCGCCGCGGTGAACTGCTGGAGCAGGTGCGGCCGTACGCCGTTCGTGGCCTGCTGGGGGCGGCGCTGTCCATGACGGCGTACGGCCTGGTCCTGTGGGCCCAGACCCGCGCGCCCCTGGCGCCCGTGGCGGCCCTGCGCGAGTCGAGCATCATCGTGGGGGCGGCGATCGGGGCGGTGTTCTTCAAGGAGCGGTTCGGGGGGGTGCGGATCGTGGCGGCGGGGGTGTTGGTGGTGGGGATCGGGCTGATGCTGCGAGCGGGCTGACCCCGGGCTGCCCCCACCCCGCCCCTTCCCTAAACCCTCCGGGGGCGGAAGGGGACGAAGACACGTTCCCGGGGACTAGGCCCCCGAACCCCGTGCGGGACTACGCCCCCGAACCCCGTGCGGGGCTACGCCCCCGGGCCCCGTGCGGCCCGCGCCCCCGGGCCCCGTGCGGGGCTACGCCCCCAACCCCCTCGCGGGGGCCGCGCCCCCAATTCCCCCTCGCGGGGCCTGCGGCCCCTGCACCCCGCTTCTTCCGTCTGCGGACCGTGCTGGGTTGCTCGCGCAGTTCCCCGCGCCCCTAGGCAGCCAGGGGCGCGGGGAACTGCGCGCTCAGCCACCCACCACCCGCAGACAACCACCGGGCCCTGAAGGGGCGCGAGGAACGGCGCGAGCAACCCACCACCGGCCCGCAGACAACCACCCGGCCCTGAAGGGGCGCGGGGAACTGCGCGACCAGCCACGGCGCACCCGCAGACGAACCCCCGGCCAAAAGGGCCCCCAGGGAAGATCCGCCCCCCGCCCCCGCGTTCAATGGACCGAGACGCGTCGGCCCCGGCCCCGGCGCCGGCAGGGACAGGAGCGGAACCGTGGACGCGCAGGGATCGACGGACCCGGGGTACGAACCCGTCCGGGACGCCTTCCTCCGGAACTTCACCCACCGCGGCGACCGCGGCGCCGCCGTGGCCGTCTACCGGCACGGCCGGAAGGTCGTCGACCTGTGGGGCGGGACCAAGGACGTCGACGGGCACGCGCCCTGGGCCGTCGACACCGCCCAGATCGTCCGCTCGGCCACCAAGGGCGTCGCCGCGGCCGTCCCCCTCCTCCTCCACCAGCGGGGCCAGCTGGACCTGGACGCGCCGGTCTCCACGTACTGGCCGGAGTTCAAGGCGCACGGCAAGGACCGTGCCCTCGTCCGCCACCTCCTCTCCCACCGCGCCGGCGTCCCCGCCCTCGACCGGCCCCTCACCCCGGCCGAGGCCGCCGACGGCGTGTCGGGGGCGGACGCGGTCGCCGGGCAGGCGCCGTTCTGGGAGCCGGGGACGGGGCACGGCTACCACGCCCAGACGTACAGCTGGCTGCTGGGCGAGCTGGTGCGCCGCGTCACCGGCCGCACCATCGGCCGCTGGGTCGCCGAGGAGATCGCCCGGCCGCTGGGCGCCGACCTCTGGATCGGGCTGCCGGCGGAGGAAGCCCCGAGGGTGGGGCGCGTAGGGCCCGTGGAGGCGCCCAGCGCTCCCGGCGGCATCACCCTGCGCCCCAAGCCCGCCGTCGCCGCCGCCTACGCCGACCCGGACTCCCTCACCCGCCGTGCCTTCGGCGCCATCGACCCGCTCCCGGACGAGAACGACCCGGACTACCGCGCCGCCGAACTCCCCGCCTCGGCGGGCATCTCGACCGCCCGCGGCCTCGCCCGCTTCTACGCCGCCACCCTCGGGGAGGTCGACGGGCGGCGGCTCTTCGCGCCCGCCACCGTCGCCCTCGCCCGTACCGAGGAGTCGAGCGGCCCGGACCGCGTCCTGGTCGTCAACACCCGCTTCGGGCTGGGGTACATGCTGCACGGCCCCGCGTCCCCGCTCCTGGGCCCCGGCTCGTTCGGGCATCCGGGCCGCGGCGGTTCCCTGGGGTTCGCCGACCCGGAGTCCGGCATCGCCTTCGGCTACGTCACCAACGGCCACCAGAAGGGCGTCACCGCCGACCCGCGCGCCCAGGCCCTGGTGCGCGCGGTCCGGGAGGCCATCACCCCGTAGGCCGGTTACGCCTTGGCCGCCGCCGCCCGGGGGTCGAAGCCGAACGGCAGCTCCAGGCGGTGCGAGCGCATCAGTTCGTCGTCCGCCAGGACCTCCACCGTCGGGCCGTCCGCCGCGATCGTGCCCCCGCTGAGGATCACCGAACGGCCGCACAGCTCAAGGGCGTACGGCAGGTCGTGCGTGACCATCAGGACGGTGACGTCCAGCGCCCGCAGGATGTCGGCCAGTTCGCGCCGCGACGCCGGGTCGAGGTTGGACGAGGGCTCGTCCAGGACCAGGATCTCCGGCTCCATCGCGAGCACCGTCGCCACCGCGACCCGGCGGCGCTGGCCGAAGGAGAGGTGGTGCGGCGGCCGGTCGGCGTACTCCGCCATCCCCACCCGCTCCAGCGCCGTACGCACCCGTGCCTCGAGCTCCGCCCCGCGCATCCCGGACGCCGCCGGGCCGAACGCCACGTCCTCGCGGACGGTCGGCATGAACAGCTGGTCGTCGGGGTCCTGGAAGACGATGCCGACCCGGCGCCGGATCTCGGCGAGGTTGCGCTTCTCCACGGGCAGCCCGGCCACCCTCACCGAGCCCGCGCCGCCGACGAGGATGCCGTTGAGGTGCAGGACGAGGGTGGTCTTGCCCGCGCCGTTGGGGCCGAGCAGCGCGACCCGCTCACCGCGCCGCACCGTCAGGTCGACCCCGAACAGGGCCTGGTGGCCGTCGGGGTAGGCGAAGGCCAGCCCGCTCACCTCCAGGGAGGCGGGAGGAGCAGAAGGACCGGAAGAGGTCACCGACGTGTTCACAGAGTCCACCCCAACAGACAGATCACCAGAGCCGACGCGGGAAGCGCCGCCGCGTAACGCCATTGCGCGCCGGTCGCCGTCACCTCGTCGATGACCGGCATGGAACCCGCGTATCCGCGGCTGACCATGGCCAGATGGACGCGCTCGCCGCGTTCGTAGGAGCGGATGAAGAGCGCGCCCGCCGACTTGGCGAGGACGCTCCACGCCTTCAGTCCCCTCGCCTCGAAACCGCGCGAGCGGCGGGCGATCGACATCCGGCGCATCTCGTCGGTGATCACGTCACCGTAGCGGATCATGAAGGACGCGATCTGGACCAGCAGGGACGGCAGCCGGAGCCGCTGGAGGCCGAGGAGCAGGGCCCGCAGGTCCGTGGTGGACGCCAGGATCACCGAGGCGGCGACCCCGAGCGTGCCCTTGGCCAGGACGTTCCAGGCGCCCCACAGCCCGTTCACGCTCATCGACACACCCAGCACGTGCACCTGCTCGCCCGGCACCACGAACGGCATCAGCACGGCGAACGTGACGAACGGGATCTCGATCAGCAGCCGCTTGAGCAGGGAGGGCGCCGGGATCCGGGCGGTGGCCGCGACCGAGGCGAGCAGCACCGCGTACAGCCCGAAGGCCCAGACGGCCTCGCGCGGGGTGGAGACGACCACGATGACGAAGAGGAAGACGGCCGCGATCTTGCAGTGGGGGGGCAGGTCGTGGACCGGCGAGGCGCCCTGCCGGTAGAGCTTGTGCGCGTGGCCCGCGCCCATGTCAGACCTTCTCCGTCTCGGGGACGGAGGTGGGCGTGGCCTCGGCGGCGGTGCCGCGGCGGCGGCGCACGGCCCAGAAGATCCCGCTGCCGACGCCGATCGTCACCCCGACGCCGATCATGCCCGCGAGGCCGGTGGCCACCCGGTCGTCGCCGATGTCCTTGACGGAGTAGCCCGCGAGCGGCGAGTCCTCGGTGGCGTGCTTCTTCTCCTGGGTGTCGATGCCCTTGTCGTGGGCGACCTTCTCCAGGCCGTCGGGCGAGGCGGAGGCGTAGAAGGAGAAGAAACCGGCCAGCAGGAGGGCGGCGACGGCGAAGGCGGCGCGGACCTTGTGCGTGGACCGGGCCCCGCTGGGTACGGGCTCGGGAGCGGGGGCGTCGACCAGTTGGTCGCCGATCCGCAACTTCAGCGGGGCGTGCAGGCCGCGGGCCCCGTGGACGAGGTCGGGCCGTACGGCGATGACCGCGCCCACGGTGAGCGCGGTGATGGCCGCCTCGCCGATGCCGATGAGGACGTGCACGCCGACCATCGCGGTGAGCACCTTGCCGAGCGGGACGTCGGTGGTGCCGCCGGCCGCGTAGATCGCGGTGAAGGCGAGGGCGGCGGCCGGGACGGAGAGGAGGGCGGCGACGAAGGTGGCCGCGGTGACGGAGCTCCGCCTGCGGGGCAGCACCTTCACCAGGCCGCGGAAGACGGTGTACGCCACGACCGTCGTCACGATCGCCATGTCGGTGATGTTGACGCCGAGCGCGGTGAGGCCGCCGTCGGCGAAGAGGATGCCCTGCATGAGGAGCACGACGGAGACGCAGAGGACGCCGGTGTACGGGCCGACGAGTATCGCCGCGAGCGCGCCGCCGAGGAGATGGCCGCTGGTGCCGGCGGCCACGGGGAAGTTCAGCATCTGGACGGCGAAGATGAACGCCGCGACGAGACCGGCGAGCGGGGCCGTCTTCTCGTCGAGTTCACGTCGGGCCCCGCGCAGGCTGACCGCGATGGCGGCCGCCGCGCCGACTCCGGCTACCGCGGAGACGGGGGCGTTGATGAATCCGTCGGGGACATGCATGGGTGCTCTCCGCTGGGCCTGGATGGCTGGAACCATTCGAGTGAACCGCTCGATGATAGTCGTGCACCTGCGAACGGGTCGCAAGAGCGCACGCGCGAGATTTACCCACCGTTCTCACGCCCGGCACGCCCCCGAAAATATGGGACATTTGATGATGAAGCACCCGAGTGGTTGCACAGAGTGAGTGTGAGGAGCGACTGATGTCCCCCGCCGTCGAGGAACACGCCCGCGCGAGGATCGTCTCGGACGCCCCGCACCACCGACCGGTTCCGGTCGCTTTGCGCTACGACCCCGCCGCGGACCCCCTGACCGTGCGCTTCGCCTTTCCCGGGGGCAGCGAGTGGGTCTTCCCGCGCTCGCTCCTGGAGGCCGGGCTGCGCCGGCCGGCCCGCCGCGGCGACATCGTCGTCTGGCCCTGCGGACGGGCCCAGACCGTCGTGGAGCTGCACTCCCCGGACGGAGTAGCGGTGGTCCAGTTCGACAGCTCGCCCCTGGTCCGCTTTCTGCGGCACACCTACAGCGTGACGCCCGCGCCGAGCGGACGGCCGTAGTCGCCCCGGCGTAGCCGGACGTACGCAACGCAAGAGCCGGCCCCTACGCGTGATGCGTAGGGGCCGGCTCGCCGCACGGTCCCGTCCCCACAGGCCGTGGGCGTTGCGGGGGTTTCGCGGGTCAGACGCGCGTCAGCTCGCGGTCCTCGTCGCCGTCGGACGCCTTCGCCGCGTGGGCCTTGAGGCCCTCACCCTCGACGTCGACGTTGGGCAGGATCTTGTTGAGCCAGCCCGGCAGCCACCAGGCCTTCGCGCCGAGCAGGGCGAGCACCGCCGGGACGATGGCCATCCGGACCACGAAGGCGTCGAAGAAGACCGCGATCGCCAGGGCGAAACCGATCATCTTGATCATCTGGTCGCTGGCCCCGATAAAGCCGGAGAAGACCGCGATCATGATGACCGCGGCGGCCGTGACCACCCGGGCGCCGTGCCGGAAACCGGTCACGATCGCCTGGCCGGGACGCTCGCCGTGGACGAACGCCTCGCGCATCCGGGTGACGAGGAAGACCTCGTAGTCCATGGCCAGACCGAAGACCACGCCCACCATGAAGATCGGCATCATCGACATGATCGGACCGGGGTTCTCCACCCCGAAGAGCCCGCCGAGCCAGCCCCACTGGAAGACCGCGACGACCGCGCCGAGGGCGGCGACCACCGAGAGCAGGAAGCCGAGGGCCGCCTTGAGCGGGACCAGGACCGAGCGGAAGACCACCATCAGGAGCAGGAAGGCCAGGCCCACCACGAGCGCCAGATAGGGCAGCAGCGCGTCGTTCATGCGCTGGGAGAAGTCGATGTTCATCGCGGTCGCGCCGGTGACCAGGACCTCGGCCTTGGTCTCGGACTTGATGTCCTTGCCCGCGTCCCGGATCGACTGGACCAGGTCCTCGGTCTCCGTGGAGGACGGCTTGGACTTCGGGATGACCGTGATGGTCGCGGTGTCGCCCGCCTTGTTCAGGGCGGGCGCCATGACCTCGGCGACGTCGGGCAGCTTCTTGATGGTGGCGGAGGTGCGGTCGGCCGCGGCCTGCGCACCGCCGGACGCCCCGGCGCCGTCCACGACGATCATCAGCGGGCCGTTGAAGCCCGGGCCGAAGCCGTCGGAGAGCGTGTCGTAGGCGCGGCGCTGGGTCGTCGAGGTCGGCTGCGAGCCGTCGTCGGGCAGACCCATCTCCAGGGAGGCGGCCGGGATGGCGACCGCGCCGAGCCCGATCACACCGGCGAGCAGCACCCAGATCGGCCTGCGCAGCACGAAGCTGGACCAGCGGGTGCCCATGTTCGGCTTGGCCTCGGTGGTCGGCTCGGCCGTGGCCGCGTCCATCTTCTTGCGGGTGCGGCGCCCGAAGACGCGCTTGCCCGCGAAGCCGAGCACCGCCGGGATGAGGGTGAGCGCGATCAGGACCGCGATCACGACCGTACCGGCCGCGGCCACGCCCATCTTGGTGAGCATCGGGATGTTGACGACCGCGAGGCCGCACAGCGCGATGACGACGGTCAGACCGGCGAAGACGACCGCGGAACCGGCCGTTCCGACGGCCCGGCCGATGGCCTCCTCGCGCTCGCGGCCCTCGCGGAGCTCGGCCCGGTAGCGCGAGACGATGAAGAGCGCGTAGTCGATGCCGACCGCGAGGCCGATCATCGAGGCCAGCGTCGAGGTGGTGTTGCCGAGGTCCAGGACGTTGGCGAGCGCGGTGATGGTCGAGACGCCGATGCCGACGCCGATGATGGCGGTGATCAGCGGAAGGCCTGCCGCGATCAGCGAACCGAAGGTGATCATCAGCACGAGGCCGGCGATCACCACACCGATGATCTCGCCGGAGCCCGTCTCGGGCTTGGCCTGGAGCGCGTCACCGCCGATCTCGACGGTGAGTCCGGCCTTCTGCGCGGCCTTGCCGGAGTCCTCCAGCGCCTCGCGGTCGCTGTCCTCCAGGGCCATGCCGTTGACCTTGTACTTCACGGATATGTACGCGGTCGAGCCGTCCTTGGAGACGGCGTTGGCCTGGTACGGGTCGGTCACCGAGGCGACCTGCTTCGAGCCCTTGGGCAGCTCGGCGACGACCTTGTTCACCTCGGCCTTGCCGGCCGGGTCGTTCATGCTCTTGCCGGCCGGGGCCTTGAAGACGATACGGGCGGTGGCGCCGTCGGCGCTGCCTCCCGGGAAGCGCTCTTCCAGCAGGTCGAAGGCCTTCTGGGCCTCGGTGCCGGGCATCGAGAAGGAGCTGGCGGAAGGAGTGGAGGCGGACGCGGCGCCGAATCCGGCGAGGAACAGCAGCGCCACCCACACCAGGGCGACATAGCGGCGGCGCCGGAAGGCGAACCTGCCGAGTCGGTAGAGGAACGTGGCCACGAGGGCGTACTCCCGGTCGGTCGTTGGCTTACAGGGCGTGGATAACCAGCCCGACGACGAGAGCGGCGTACGTCAGGTGGGGCAGGTTGGTGGGGAGCTAGACGGGATCGCCGAGGGCGGGGAGGACCACGGCGTCGATGTAGTTTCCGAGGAAGGCCTTGTCGATCGGCCGGTCCTCGACGAGCTGCCGGGCGACGAAGGCGCCGACCAGCATGTGCACGACGTAGGGGAGCGCGGGACAGTCCGCGCGGACCTCGCCGCGGTCCACCGCGCGCCGCAGCACCTGGTCGAGACCGGTGATCTCCGGCTCGATCAGCACCTCGCGCAGCGCCTGGTGGAGATCGGGGTTGTCGTGGACGGCGCGCATCAGACCCCGCATCAGGGCGGAGTCCTTCTCCAGCTTGCAGTCGTCCTCAAGACCGACCAGCTCGTGGAAGTCGCGGCGCAGCGAGCCGGTGTCGATCTCGTGGAGAGCGACCGGCTTGTTGTGCCGCAGCGCCCGCGCGACCAGCTCCGGCTTGTTCCCCCACTGACGGTAGAGGGTCGCCTTGCTGGAGCGGGTACGGGCGGCGACGGCGTCCATCGTCAGGGCGTCGTAGCCGACCTCGCGCAGCAGGTCGAGCACCGACTCGTACAGCTCCGCCTCACGCTCGGCGGTGAGCCTGCTTGCCATCTTCTCGACCTCCCATCCGAACGAAACGGTTTCGTACGCACACGAGAATATCGCTGCCCCTGATCGAAACGAAACCGTTTCGCTTGTGTTCTGTGCCACAACTGTGAGGGCTCCATAAGTTGCCGCGCCCCCGTGGCGCGGAAAGCATTGACGCGTGAGCGACGCACCCGAGGACGACCAGCAGCCGGCGCCCGTCAGCGACGGCGCCTACCTCCGCTTCCCCCATCTGCACGACGACTTGCTCTGCTTCGCCGCCGAGGACGACCTGTGGGTGGCGCCCCTCGTCCCCGCCGGCCACCGCCCGTCGCGGGCCTGGCGGATCACCGTGGACCGCACCAAGGTCAGCCACCCCCGGTTCTCCCCCGACGGCTCCCGGATCGCGTACACGACCTGGCGCAGCCTGGACCCGGAGATCCATCTGGCCCCGGTCGACGGCGGCCCGGCCCGGCGGCTGACCTACTGGGGCTCGCCCGACACCCGGGTCTGCGGCTGGACCCCGGACGGCCACATCCTGGCCGTCTCCTCCCACGGCCAGCCCTTCTCGTACTTCTCCTGGGCCTACAGCGTCCCCACCGACGGCTCCCCGGGCGGACGGCTGCCCTGGGGTCCGGTCTCCGACATCGCCTGCGCCGACCTCGACGGCGAGCGCCGCACCCTGCTGCTCACCGGCAAGCCGCCGCACGAGCCCGCCGCCTGGAAGCGCTACCGGGGCGGCGCCATGGGCCGGCTGTGGCTGCACGGCGAGCGCCTCCTGCCGGACATCGGCGGCCACCTCGACTCGGTGATGTTCGTCGGGGACCGGATCGCCTTCCTCTCCGACCACCAGGGCGTCGGCAACCTCTACTCCTGCCGGCCCGACGGGTCCGACCTGCGCCGCCACACCGACCACGACGAGTACTACGCCCGGCACGCCTCCTCGGACGGGCGCCGGGTGGTCTACCAGTGCGCGGGCGACCTGTGGATCGTGGACGCGCTCACCCCCGACTCCGTCCCGCGCCGCCTGGACGTGCGCCTGGGCGGCCCGCGCGCCGGACGGCGTACGTACCAGGTGCCGGCCGCCAGCCATATCGACGCGCTCTCGGTCGACACCACCGGCCGGGCCAGCGCAGTCGTGGTGCGCGGCAGCCTGTACTGGCTCACCCACCGCGACGGCCCGGCCCGCACCATCACCGACACCGCGGGGGTCCGCGTCCGCCTGCCCGAGATGCTCGGCACCGGCGGCCAGGTGGCGTACGTGACGGACGCGGACGGCGAGGACGCGGTCGAGATCGCGTACCTGCCCCGGGCCAGCGGCGACCGCGAGCCCAGGCGGCTGGCCTCCGGCGAGCTCGGCCGGGTCCAGGAGCTGATCGCGGACGCGGAGGGCGAACGCCTGGCGATCGCCTCGCACGACGGCCGGCTGCTGCTGATCGACGTCACCGAGGAGTCCGACGGCGAGGTCACCGAGCTGATCCGCTCGATCAACGGACCCGTGCGCGACCTGGCGTTCTCCCCGGACGGCTGCTGGCTGACCTGGTCCCACCCGGGCATCGGCCGCTCACTGCGCCAGATCAAGATGGCCCGGATCGCCGGTCCCGGTGCCCGGGTGATCGTGGACGTCACCAACGGCCGCTTCGAGGACGAGAACCCGGTCTTCACCCGGGACGGGCGCTATCTGGCGTTCCTGTCCTGGCGCGGCTTCGACCCGGTCTACGACGTCCACACCGGCGACCTGTCCTTCCCGCTGGGCTGCCGCCCGTATCTGGTCCCGCTCTCCTCGGCCACCCCCTCGCCCTTCGCGCTGCTGCCCGACGGGCGCCCGGCGGCGGGCGGGCTCGACCCGCTGGAGGAGTCGGGCGACGGCACGGTCACGGTGGAGGTGGAGGGCCTGGAGAGCAGGGTCACGCCGTTCCCGGTGGCCGCCTCCAAGTACTCGGCGCTGCACCCGGTCTCCGGCGGCGGTCTGGTGTGGCTGCGCTGGCCGATCTCGGGGGCGCTGGGCGAGACCTTCGCCAATCCGGCGGACACCTCCGGGCGCCCGACCCTGGAGCACTTCGACATCACCAAGGCGCGCAAGACCGAACTCGTCGACCACCTCGACTGGTTCGCGGTGAGCGGCGACGGCAGCCGGCTGGTGGTCGTCGACGAGGGCGACCTGCGGGCCGTGCCCGCCACCGAGTCCGGGGACACCGACTCCACCATCTACCTCGACCTGCGCCGGATCCTGCACGAGGTGGACCCGCCCTCGGAGTGGCGCCAGGCCTTCGACGAGGCGGGCCGGATCATCCGCGCCTACTTCTGGGAGCCGCACATGTGCGGCATCGACTGGAAGGCGGTCCTCGACCAGTACCGCCCGCTGGTCGAACGGGTCGCCTCCCCCGACGAGTTCGCCGACCTGCTGCGGGAGGTGCTGGGCGAGCTGGGCACCTCGCACGCCTACGTCTCGGCCGCCCGCAGGAACGAGGGCCCGCCCCACTACCAGCGCCCCCAGGGCCTCCTCGGCGCCAACCTCGTCCACCGCGAGGAGGGCTGGATGGTCCGGCGCATCCTGCCCGGCGACTCCTCCGACTCCAAGGCCCGCTCCCCGCTGGCCGGCACCGGCATCCGCGAGGGCGCGGTGCTCACCCATGTCGACGGCCGCCCGGTGGATCCGGTGGCGGGCCCCTACCCGCTGCTCGCGGGCTCGGGCGGCACCACCGTCGAACTCACCTTCCGGCCCGCCGAGGGCGGCGGCCGCTCCCGCCGGGTCGCGGTGGTCCCGCTGGTGGACGAGCGCCCGCTCCGGTACCAGGACTGGGTGGCCAAGCGCCGTGCGGTGGTACGGGAGCTGAGCGGCGGCAAGTGCGGCTACCTCCACATCCCGGACATGGGCGGCTCGGGCTGGGCCCAGTTCAACCGGGACCTGCGCCTGGAGATGTCCCGCCCGGCGCTGATCGTCGATGTACGGGGCAACGCGGGCGGACACATCAGCGAGCTGGTGATCGAGAAGCTCACCCGCAAGATCATCGGCTGGGACCTGACCCGGGACGCCCAGCCCGTGAGCTACGCCTCCAACGCGCCCCGGGGCCCGGTGGTGGCCCTGGCCGACGAGGCGACCTCCTCCGACGGCGACATGATCACCGCCGCCTTTCGGCTGCTCGGCCTCGGCCCGGTAGTCGGCCAGCGCACCTGGGGCGGGGTGGTCGGGATGACCGGCCGCCACACGCTGGGGGACGGCACGGTGATCACGGTGCCGATGAACGCGGCCTGGTTCGACGACTACCAGTGGTCCATCGAGAACCACGGCGTCGACCCGGACCTGGAGATCCTGCGGACCCCGCTGGACTGGGCGGAGGGCCGGCACGCCCAGCTCGACGACGCGGTACGCCTCGCACTGGACCTCCTGCACGGCACCCCCGCGGCGACACCCCCCGGCTACACGGCAGCCCCGGACAGGCGCCGCCCCGACCTGCCACCACGGTGAGCCCTGCCGGCCGGCGACGCCCCGGTCACGGGTCGCCGACGGCTGGTCACACAGTCCCCGCGCCCTTGAAACGCCGCTGCCCGGCATCCCCTGAGCGCCCCGGAGGGGCGCATCCAGGGGCGCGGGGAACTGCGCGACCAGCCACCCACCGGCCCGCAGGTGAAATCCCGGCCCGACAAGGGGCGCGGGGAACTGCGCGAGCAACCCTCCACCGGCCCGCGGAAGAAATCCGGACCCACTAAGGGGCGCGGGGAACGGCGCGAGCAACCCACCACAACCCGCAGACGAAGAACGCCCCGATCAGGACTCGCCCGCCAGACGGCGGTCCATGGCCAGGGACAGCTCCGCCTCCACCACCTGCCCGGCCAGAGGCCGCAACCGGGACAGATCCTCGTCCGGGGCGTGCGTCCGCAGCAGCTCGACGAAGAGCGCGGCCAGCGCGTCCGCGTGGGCGCGCACCTCCCGCCCCGCCGCGAGCACCGCCGCCAGCGGCACCCCCTCCCGCACCAGCGCGGCCGAGACGTCGAGCAGCCGCCGGCTGATGTGGACGATCTCCTCGCCGTCGACCGCGAGATAGCCGAGGTCGAGCGCGGCCGCCAGGTTCTCCGGGGTCACCTCGCCCGCGAAGTGGTCGGCGAGGGCCTCCGGTGTCAGCCGGACCGGGGTCTCCTCGGTCGGCTCGACCAGCCCGAGCGCCTCCCCCGCGTCCCGCCCGGACTCGAAGGCGGCGGTCAGGTCCGCGATGCCGGAGAGGGTGTGGCCGCGCTCCAGCAGGGCGGCGACGGTGTGCAGCCGGGCGAGGTGGCGCTCGTCGTACCAGGCGATCCGGCCCTCGCGCCGCGGCGGCGGGATGAGGCCGCGCTCGCGGTAGAACCGCAGCGTGCGTACGGTGATGCCGGCCTTGGCGGCCAGCTCCTCCATGCGGTACTCCCGGGGCCCGCCCGCGGCGCCGCCCCCGTCCCCGCTCCCCACTCCTGCGTCTGCCACGTCGGCCAGCCTATGTTGTACCGCCGGTAACTTTCCCCCGCTCACCCCTACCGCTCGGTATGCCGCTGCTCTACTCTCCCAACTGTGCCAGTGATTACTGGCAGAGTTTCGCGTCATTCAGACTCTCCGCACAGACGTCCTGCATGGAGGCGGTGGCATGGTCCAGCACGAGCGCGAGCCCGAGCACGTACGGGTGGCGGTGATCGGGTCCGGATTCGGCGGGCTCGGGGCCGCGGTCCGGCTGCGGCGGGAGGGCATCACCGACTTCGTCGTCCTGGAGCGGGCGGGCTCGGTCGGCGGGACCTGGCGGGACAACAGCTATCCCGGGTGCGCCTGCGACGTACCGTCGCACCTGTACTCCTTCTCCTTCGCGCCCAACCCCGACTGGCCGCGCACCTTCTCCGGGCAGGAGCACATCCGGGCCTATCTGGAGCACGTCGCCGACACCTTCCGGCTGCGCCCGCACATCCGCCTCGACCACGAGGTCACGCTGATGCGCTGGGACGGCGAGCAGCTGTACTGGGTGGTCGAGTGCGCGAACGGCAGCGTCCTGCACGCCGACGTCGTCGTCTCCGCGACCGGGCCGCTCTCCGACCCCAAGATCCCCGACATCCCCGGCCTGGACACCTTCCCCGGCAAGGTCTTCCACTCCGCCCGCTGGGACCACGACTACGACCTGAGCGGCAAGCGCGTCGCCATGATCGGGACGGGTGCCTCCGCCATCCAGATCGTCCCGGCCGTCCAGCCGAAGGTGCGCGCCCTCACCCTCTTCCAGCGCACCCCGCCGTGGGTCATGCCGCGGATGGACCGGGCCATCACCGCACCCGAGCGCTGGCTGCACCGCCGGCTGCCGTTCACCGGCGCCGCGCGCCGCGGACTGCTGTGGGGCATCCGGGAGTTGCAGGTCAGCGCCTTCACCAAACGGCCGAACGAGCTGGGCCTCGTCGAGTCGCTGGCCAAGCGCAACATGGCGCGGGCCATCAAGGACCCGGCCCTGCGCGCCAAGCTGACGCCCGACTACCGCATCGGCTGCAAGCGCATCCTGCTGTCCAGCGAGTACTACCCGGCGCTCGCCAAGCCCAATGTGGACCTCGTCGCCTCCGGGCTCAGCCAGGTGCGCGGCTCCACCCTGGTCGCCGCCGACGGGACCGAGACCGAGGCCGACGCGATCATCTTCGGCACCGGGTTCCACGTCACGGACATGCCGATCGCCGACCGCGTCATCGGCGCGGAGGGGCACACGCTCGCGGAGGCGTGGAAGGGCGGCATGGAGTCGCTGCGCGGCGCCACGGCCGCCGGCTTCCCCAACTGGATGACGATCATCGGGCCCAACACGGGCCTCGGGAACTCCTCGATGATCCTGATGATCGAGTCGCAGCTCAGCTACATGGCCGACTACCTGCGGCAGTTGGACGTCCTGGGCGGACGCGTGGCGCTCGCCGCCCGGCCCTCCGCCGTCGGCGCCTGGAACCGGCGCGTGCAGGAGCGCATGAAGCGGACCGTGTGGAACACCGGCGGCTGCACCAGCTGGTACCTGGACGCCAGTGGCCGCAACACCACCATCTGGCCCGGTACGACCGGCGAGTTCCGCAGGGCGACCCGCGGGGTCGACCTCGCGGAGTACGAGGTGGTCCGCGCCGGAGCCGCCGAACCGGCCCCCGCCGCACCCGTCAGCGCCCAGGAGCCGGACGCGAGCCCGAACGCCCCCGAGGCGGTGGCCTCGTGAGACGCCCCGCGCACGTCACCTCGGGCCCCTTCGCCCCGCCCGAGCCCGCCCGTACGCTCACCGCCGTCTCCGCCGACGGCGCCCGGCTGCACGTCGAGGTGCACGGCCCCGAGGGCGCCCCGGCCGTCGTCCTCGCCCACGGCTGGACCTGCTCGACCGCCTTCTGGGCCGCGCAGATACGCGCCCTGGCCGGGGACCACCGGGTCGTCGTCTACGACCAGCGCGGCCACGGCCGTACGGCCGCGAGCCCGATGTGCTCCGCCGAGGCGCTCGCCGACGACCTGGAGGCGGTGCTGGGAGCCACCCTCGCGCCGGGCGAGAAGGCGGTGCTCGCCGGGCACTCCATGGGCGGGATGACGCTGATGGCCGCGGCCGGCCGGCCGGCCCTGCGCGAGCACGCGGCGGCGGTGCTGCTCTGCTCCACCGGCAGCTCGCGCCTGGTCGCCGAGTCGCTGGTGGTGCCGCTGCGGCCGGGCCGGCTGCGCACCCGCCTCACCGCGGCCGTCCTCGGCTCCAGGGCCCCGCTCGGCCCCGTCACACCGGTGGCGAAGAAGGTCCTGCGGTACGCGACGATGGGCCCGGGGGCCGCCCCGGACCGCATAGAGGCGTGCGCCAGGATCGTGCACGGCTGCGCCCGGGGCCCCCGGTACGCCTGGTCGCAGGTGCTGGCCGGGCTGGAGATCGACGCCCGGATACGGGAGTTGACGGTGCCCACCGCCGTGGTGGCGGGCACGGCCGACCGGCTCACCCCGCCGGTGCACGCCCGCCGGATAGCGGCGGCGCTGCCCGACTGCGTGGGCCTCACCGAACTCACCGGCATCGGCCACATGACGCCGATGGAGGCCCCCGAGGTCATCACGGAACGCCTGCGTGAACTGGTCCGTACGTATGTGAGCGTCGAGGAGGAAGTGGCATGAGCAGGGTGAGCCTGGAGGGGCAGGTCGCGGTCGTCACAGGCGCGGCCCGGGGCGTCGGCGAGCTGCTGGCGCGCAAGCTGTCGGCGCGCGGCGCCAAGGTGGCCCTGGTCGGCCTGGAGCCGGACGAGCTGAAGCGGGTGGCCGCGCGGCTGCACACCGAGGCCGAGTCCTGGTTCGCGGACGTCACCGACCACGAGGCGATGGCGCGGGTCGCGGGCGAGGTCAAGGAGCGGTTCGGCAAGGTCGACATCGTGGTCGCCAACGCGGGTGTCGCCTCGGGCGGCCCGTTCGTCGACTCCGACCCCGACGCCTGGCGCCGGGTGATCGAGGTGAACCTGATCGGCGGCGCGGTCACCGCCCGCGCCTTCCTGCCCGTCCTGATGGAGAGCCGGGGCTACTTCCTCCAGATCGCCTCGCTCGCGGCGATCACCCCGGCGCCGATGATGTCGGCGTACTGCGCGTCCAAGTCGGGCGTGGAGGCCTTCGCGCACAGCCTGCGGGCCGAGGTGGGTCACAAGGGCGTACGGGTCGGGGTCGGGTATCTGTCCTGGACCGACACGGACATGGTGCGCGGCGCGGACCAGGACGCGGTGATGCGCGAGCTGCGGCAGCGGCTGCCGTGGCCGTCCAACCGCACGTATCCGCTGGGCCCGGCCGTCGACCGGATCGTGGCGGGTGTGGAGCGCCGTTCCTCGCACGTGTACGCGCAGTGGTGGCTGCGCGGGATGCAGTCGGTGCGCGGCTACCTGCCGGCCGTCATCGGTGCGGTGGGCCAGCGCGAGATGCGCCGTTTCGAGCCGCGGCTCGGGTCGGTGAGCCGGGGTCTGGTGGGCGCGGGAGGCGCCGCCGACGAGCAGGAACGCACCCTCCGTGACCTTCCGTAACTGATCGAAATGCGCCGTATGTCCTCGCGTGCCACGCTGGTCGAGGCCCGGCGGAGCCGAGGGAAAAGCCCCGGCACCCGGCCCCTCAACACCCTCGTAGGAGTGAACTCGATGGGCATCAAGGACCAGTTCCAGGACAAGGCGCAGCAGGCCCAGCAGAAGGGCAAGCAGGCGATGGGCGCCAAGAAGGACCAGCAGCAGGAGCGCGCCCGCCAGGCCCAGCAGAAGGGCCGCGAGCTGCCGGACGAGGCCCAGCGGGCCTCGCAGGCGCAGCAGGACAAGTTCGACATGGACTACGACGCCTAGTCGCACTCCTGTGAACGAGAGTGGCGCGTCCCGGGTCGCCCGGGACGCGCCACTTCTCCGTGCGGGCGCCGCCCTAGTTCCCGTACACGACGGTCACCGGGGCGTGGTCGCTCCACCGCTCCTCGTGGGTCGCGGCGCGCTCGACGTAGCCCTTGACCGCACGGGCCGCCAGGCCCGGTGTGGCGAGCTGGTAGTCGATGCGCCAGCCCGCGTCGTTGTCGAAGGCCCGGCCGCGGTAGGACCACCACGAGTACGGGCCCTCCTGGTCGGGGTGGAGGCCGCGCACCACGTCCACGTAGCCGCCGTCACCGGCGTCCAGGACGCGCGAGAGCCAGGCGCGCTCCTCCGGCAGGAAGCCGGCGTTCTTCCTGTTGGCCCGCCAGTTCTTGAGGTCGGCCTCGTGGTGGGCGATGTTCCAGTCGCCGCAGACGACGACCTCGCGCCCGTCGGCCGCGGCCCGGGCGCGGAGCTCCTTGAGGTAGGGCAGGAACTCGCCCATGAACCGGTACTTCTCGTCCTGCTTGGCGGTCCCGGCCTCACCCGACGGCAGATAGAGGCTGGCCACGGTGGTGCCGGGCAGGTCCGCCTCGACGTACCGGCCGCTGCCGTCGAACTCCGTACTGCCGAACCCGACCCGCACCCGCTCGGGCTCGCGGCGGGTGTAGAGCGAGACCCCGGCCCGGCCCTTGGCGGCGGCGGGGGCGTGCACCACGTGCCACCCCTCGGGCTCGCGCACCTCGGCGGTGAGCTGCTGCGGCTCGGCCCGCACCTCCTGGAGGCACACGACGTCGGCGTCGGAGCCGGCCAGCCACTCCAGGAACCCCTTCTTGGCGGCGGCGCGAAGCCCGTTTACATTCACAGTGGTAACAGTGAGCACCCGCGCACCCTACCCACCCGGTCACCGTGATCGTCTGCATAGAAGTACGCTCTACCGCATGCATATACGTACGCTCGGGTACGACCACCCGGATGCCGTCAAGCTCAACGACCAGGTGCAGCTCGAATACGCCGAGCGCTACGAGGACGAGGGCGACGCCACGCCCCTGGACGCCTCGATGTTCCGGCCGCCCCGCGGGCTCTACCTGATCGCGTACGACGAGCGGGACCGCCCGGTCGCCACCGGCGGCTGGCGCAGCCAGGACGAGAACGACGAGGGCTACTCGGACGGCGACGCCGAGCTCAAGCGCATGTACGTCGTACCGCAGGCGCGCGGCCTGGGTCTGGCCCGCCGCATCCTCGCCCTCCTGGAGGACGACGCCCGCGCCGCGGGCCGCACCCGGATGGTCCTGGAGACCGGCGACCGCCAGCCGGAGGCACTCGCCCTCTACGCCTCCAGCGGCTACGCGCCCTGCCCGAAGTTCGGCTACTACCGCCACTACCCGAGCAGCATCTGCTACGCCAAGTCCCTGCTGCCGTGAGGCCGCCGGGCCGCCCGGACGGGCGGCCACGGGCGGGCGCCCCTCCGGGGGCCGGAACGACGAAATCCCGGCCGGACGGTGACCGTCTGACCGGGATTTCGTACACCCTTCGCGGGTGAACCCGCAGTGGGTTGTTGTTGTGGACCTGAGGGGATTCGAACCCCTGACCCCCTCGATGCGAACGAGGTGCGCTACCGGACTGCGCCACAGGCCCTTGCAACGGGTGAAACATTAGCACCCCGACGGGGGTGCTTGGAAATCCGGTCCCCGCTGGTCAGCGAGACGGGCTTCACTCGTTGGCCGCGCGGGGGCGGTCGTCGTCCGCGTACTGGTCGAAGAGCGGGGTCCGCCCGCTCCCCGTCGACATGCGGCGGCGGGGCGCCGGAGGGGCCGGAACCGTCGGGTCCGCGGTGGAGGAGCGGGCCGAGGACCAGGTGTCGGGGGCGCCCAGGTCGATGCTGCCGGTGGCGCGCGGGGCGACGGGGGCCGTCACATACGTGGGGAGCGGCACCGGGACCGGCTCCCAGCTGTCGCCGCGCTCGGGGCCGCGCTCGCGCTGCTGGTCGACCCACTCGGCGTGGTCGGTCTGCTCCACCAGCGCGCGCCGGTCGGCCTCCTGCGGGGAGACGACCGGCTCGGGCTCGGGGGCCGGGTGGGGCTCCGGCTCGTCCTCGGGCTCCGCGGCGGCGGGCTGACGGCGCGGCTGGCGCTCGCGCAGCCGCTGCGCGGCGGCCTCGGCGCGGCGGCGGTCCATGACGAACGCGAACCTCCGCCGCTCCTGGGCGCGCAGATGCATGATGTACGCGCTGAGCAGGACGGCCGGGGCCGCGGGCGCCCACAGGAAGCCGAGGCCGCCCACCGCCGCCACCACCGCGCCCAGGGTGAAGGCCAGGAAGAGGACCACCGTCGTACGCCGGCGGCGCGCCAGGACCGCGCTGCGCCGGGCGCGCCGGGCCCGCTCTGCGGCGGCCGCGGAACGATCCTCACGCCGGCGCGCGTCACCCTGCCGCGCGCCCCCGGACCGCTCGTCACCACCGCGTCCGCTCCCGCGGCGCTCCTCGGGACGCGGGGCCTCGTGGGCGGGTTCGGCGGGATGCGGGACCTCGGCGCGCTCGGGGCGGGCCTCCTCGGGACGTGGCTCCTCGCGTTCGCCGCGCCGCTGCGCCCCGGCACCGGTCGGGTGCTGTCGCGGCACGGCGAGGTCCCGGACGTCGACGCCCTGGGCGGGGTCCCCGAGGAACTCCGTGGGCGCGTCCGGGTCGGCGTCGGGTGCGGGGTCGCCGGAACCTCGCTGCCTGAGCTCCCTGGCGTAACGGCGCTCCATGGCCGACCGTCCGGACAGCAGCCGGATGGCGGTGCTGAAGCGTTCCGTCGGACGGGCCTCGTTGAGCTCGTCCTGCCTGCGGAGCCACATCGGCACCAAGTAGGCGGCCCAGGCCCCGACGATGACTGCGTAGATGAGGCCGCTGCTGCTCACACCCCACACGGTAGAGGGACGGGCGCGAAGGGATACGCCAATTGAGCCGGTGTGTCGCACGATCTGGCTGATAAGACCGGCTTTTTTTGTGATTCTTCAGATCGGTTCGCGGTCATACCGGGACTGAATTCGAACGTCTATTTCATTTCTCGTGGTGCGCCCGACGTGCCTGCTTCCACCTGTGGAGCAGCCCCTCGGGCACCTCCTCCGCCGTCAGCGCGTACACCAGGTGGTCCCGCCATCCGCCGTCGATGTGGAGATAGCGCGGGCGCAGCCCCTCCTCGCGGAATCCGAGTTTCTCCACCACGCGCCGGCTCGGCCCGTTCTCCGGGCGAATGCAGACCTCCATGCGGTGCAGTCCGACCGTACGGAAGCAGTGGTCGGTGGCGAGCGCGACGGCGGTGGGCATGACACCGCGGCCCGCCACCTCGCGGTCGACCCAGTAGCCGACGTGCCCCGAGCACATCGAGCCCCAGGTGATCCCGGCGACCGTGAGCTGGCCGACCAGCCGGCCCTGGTACTCGATCACGAACGGCAGCATCCGGCCCGCGTTCGCCTCGGCGCGCAGGTGCCGGACCATCTGCCGGTAGGTGGGCCGCCGGGCGGCCGGGGCGCCGGGCGCGGGCGGCGGGATGGTCGCCTCCCAGGGCCGCAGCCACTCGCGGTTGCGCCGGTTGACCTCGCGCCAGGGGCGCTGGTCACGCAGCCTTATGGGACGGAGGAGGACATCGCCGTCCGTCAGCTCCACCGGCCATGAGGGAACGTTCAGCTCGGGCTCCCCACGGGTCTGGGGTGGTCGCCGCCCCGCAGCTGGTCGACGGCGTGTCGCAGCAGCCGCTCCAGGACGGCCAGTCCGTCGCGGACGCCGCCGGTGGAGCCCGGCAGGTTGACGATCAGGGTGCGGCCGCCCGCCACCCCGGCGAGCCCCCGCGAGAGCGCGGCGGTCGGGACCTTCGCCAGGCCCTCGGCGCGGATCGCCTCCGGGATGCCCGGGACCTCGTAGTCGAGGACGCGGCGGGTGGCGTCGGGGGTGCGGTCGGTGGGCGAGATGCCGGTGCCGCCGGTGGTGACGATCACGTCGTACCCGGCGGCCGTGCCCGCGCGCAGCGCCTGCTCCACCGGGTCGCCGTCCGGCACGACCAGCGGTCCGTCCACGGCGAAGCCGAGCCCCGCCAGGCCCTCGGCGAGGATCGGGCCGCCCCTGTCCGCGTACACCCCGGCCGAGGCGCGGTTGGAGGCGGTGACGACGAGCGCCGCGTACGGGGCGAGGAGTGCGGCGCCGAGGCCCGCGAAGTCGCCGGGGAAGGGGGGCGCGTTCTCCACCCCGGGGCGGCTCGGGGCGCCGCCGGCCGGCCTGGGGGACGTCCGGCCGGTGTCGTCCGGCGCGCTCACGCCGTGGCCCCGTCCGGCTCGGGGCGGGACCAGTCGCCGGACTTGCCGCCGGTCTTCGTCTCCACCCGTACGTCCGTGATGACGGCCGCCTTGTCCACGGCCTTCACCATGTCGACGACGGTCAGCGCGGCCACCGACACGGCGGTCAGCGCCTCCATCTCGACGCCCGTGCGGTCGGTCGTCCGCACCGTCGCCGCGATCTCCACCGCGTCGTCCGCGACCGTGAGGTCCAGCTTCACGCCGGACACCGCCAGCGGGTGGCAGAGCGGGATCAGGTCCGGGGTGCGCTTGGCGCCCATGATCCCGGCGATCCGGGCGGTCGCCAGGGCGTCGCCCTTGGGCACGCCCTCGCCGCGCAGCAGCTCGATCACGCGCGGCGAGACGCGTACACGGCCGCTCGCGCGCGCGGTGCGGGCCGTCACGTCCTTCTCGGAGACATCGACCATACGGGCCGCGCCCGCCTCGTCGATGTGCGTCAGCCTGCCTTGCGTACTCATGGTGTGGCGCTCCCGGTCCGGCCTGTGTGGGCAGACACGCTACCGCCACCGGGGCCCCGTCAGCCGAGCAGGACCACCTCCACTTCGGAGCCGGGCTCCACGGAGGTGACGTCCTCGGGGATGACGATCAGGCAGTCCGCCTGGGCCAGGGCCGCGATCAGATGCGATCCGGAGCCGCCGACGGGGGTGACGGCCTCCTGGTCCGGGTCGTGGCTCCCGCGCAGGAACTGGCGCCGGGCCGCCGGGGAGGTGAGCGCCTTGTCGCTCCTGAGCGCGGCACGCGCGCGTGGCCGGTGCACCTCCGGCAGGCCCATCAGGGTGCGGATGGCCGGGCGGACGAACAGCTCGAACGAGACGTACGCCGACACCGGGTTGCCGGGCAGGGCGAGCAGCGGGGTGTGGTCGGGGCCGATCGAGCCGAAGCCCTGGGGCTTGCCGGGCTGCATGGCGAGCTTGCGGAAGTCGATGCCGCTGCCCGGCTCGTCCTCGTCGCCGACCGAGGAGAGCGCCTCCTTGACGACGTCGTACGCCCCCACGCTGACGCCGCCCGTGGTCACCAGCAGATCGGCGCGGATCAGCTGGTCCTCGATGGTGGCGCGCAGGGTCTCGGCGTCGTCGGTGACCGCGCCCACCCGGTACGCGATGGCTCCCGCGTCGCGCGCGGCGGCGGCCAGGGCGAAGCTGTTGGAGTCGTAGATCTGGCCCTCGGCCAACTTCTCGCCGGGCTGGACCAGTTCGCTGCCGGTCGACAGGACGACCACGCGCGGGCGCGGGCGGACCTTCACCGTGCCCCGGCCGATCGCTGCGAGCAGGCCGATCTGGGGCGGGCCGAGCACGGTCCCGGCGGCCAGCGCGAGGTCGCCCGCCCGCACGTCGCTGCCCGCCGCGCGGACGTGGGCGCGGGCCTCGGCGGGCCGGTGGACCCGGACCTCGCCGCTCGCGCCCTCGGGGGCGCCGCTGGCGGCGCGCATGCCGGTGGCCGCGCCCCCGCCCGTACCGCCGTCGGTCCACTCGACCGGGACCACGGCCTCGGCGCCGGGCGGCAGCGGGGCGCCGGTCATGATCCGGGCGGCCTCGCCGGGGCCGACGGACAGGAGCGCGCCGCTGCCCGCGGCCACGTCGCCGATCACGGTCAGCACCGCGGGGAACTCCTCGCTGGCCCCCGCCACGTCCGCCACGCGCACCGCGTACCCGTCCATCGAGCTGTTGTCGAAGGGCGGCAGCGCGAGCGGCACCGTGACGTCCTCGACCAGGACGCAGCCCTGGGCGTCGGGCAGTTGCAGCTCGATGGGTTCGAGCGGCGCCACCGCGGCGAGGACGTCCTCCAGGTGCTCGTCGACCGACCAGATCGTGTTGCTCAAGGTGCCTGCATCTCCTCGGTCACGTAACTGCGAAGCCAGGCCTTGAAGTCGGGGCCCAGGTCTTCACGTTCGCACGCGAGTCTGACAATGGCACGCAGATAGTCGCCTCGGTCGCCGGTGTCATAGCGCCGGCCCTTGAAGACCACGCCGTGCACCGGGCCGCCGACCTTCTCGTCCGCGGCCAGCTGCTGGAGCGCGTCGGTGAGCTGGATCTCGCCGCCGCGGCCCGGCTCGGTCTGACGCAGTATCGCGAAGACCGCGGGGTCCAGGACGTACCGGCCGATGATGGCGAGGTTGCTCGGCGCGTCCGCCGGGTCGGGCTTCTCCACCAGGCCGGTGATCCGGACGACGTCGCCGTGGCCGGTGGGCTCCACGGCCGCGCAGCCGTAGAGGTGGATCTGGGAGGGCTCGACCTCCATCAGGGCGATCACGCTGCCGCCCTCGCGCTCCTGGATCTCCACCATCCGCGACAGCAGCGGGTCGCGCGCGTCGATGAGGTCGTCACCGAGGAGCACCGCGAAGGGCTGCTCGCCCACGTGCGGCGCGGCGCACAGCACCGCGTGGCCCAGGCCCCTGGGGTCGCCCTGGCGCACGTAGTGCATCGCGGCGAGGTCGCTGGACTCCCGGACCTTGGCGAGCCGGGCCTCGTCGCCCTTGCGGGAGAGGGCCTCCTCCAGCTCGTAGTTGCGGTCGAAGTGGTCCTCCAGGGGGCGCTTGTTGCGCCCCGTGATCATCAGTACGTCCGAGAGGCCCGCGGCGACCGCCTCCTCGACCACGTACTGGATCGCGGGCTTGTCGACGACCGGCAGCATCTCCTTGGGGGTGGCCTTGGTGGCCGGCAGGAAGCGGGTGCCGAGGCCTGCCGCCGGAATGACAGCCTTGGTGATCCGTGGGGGCGACTGAGTCATGCGCAGCACACTAACCGCTGCGTATGTGCGGAAGATTATCCTCCGGTTAATACGGCCTCATAAACAGGCATTTGAGGGGATTGTGAAAACACTGTGAGTGATGATGCAGCCGAAAAGGCCCTCTTGCGCGCGGAACTCCTGGGTGCACGGCGCCTCCTGACGCCGCAGGACGTCGAACGGGCGGGCGAGGAGCTGGCCCGCCGGGCGCTGGGGCTCCCGGAGCTCGCGACGGGCGGGACCGTCGCCGCGTACGTCTCGGTGGGGCGTGAGCCGGGGACGCGCGCGCTGCTCGACGCGCTGCGCACCCGTGGTGTGCGCGTCCTGCTGCCCGTACTGCAATCGGACAATGACCTGGACTGGGCCGAGTACGAGGGCGCGGACCGGCTCGAACCGGCCGGGCGGGGGCTCCTTGAGCCGTCGGGGGCCCGGCTGGGGCCCGCCGCCGTGCTGGAGGCGGGCGCCGTGCTGCTGCCCGGCCTCGCCGTGGACGCGCGCGGGATGCGCCTGGGCCGGGGCGGCGGCTCGTACGACCGGGTGCTCGCCCGGATCGCGGCGGCCGGGCACGATCCCGCGCGCGTGGTGCTGCTCTACGCGAACGAGGTGGTCGCGCGGGTCCCGGAGGAACCGCACGACCACCCCGTCCAGGTGGTGGTCACCCCGAAGGGCGTGACCCGCTTCCCGGTCTGAGGCCCGAAGGCCGCGACCGGGGGCGGAGGCTCACGGCTTCAGCGTCAGTGTGTCGACCGTCGAGGCGCCGACCGCCCTGGCGCTGAAGGACCAGTCCAGCTGCTCGCCCCTGGCCCACTTCCCGGTCTGGTCCGAGTAGTGCGCGCTGTAGGCGTGGCCGGAGGCGCCGGTGAGGTTGATCCACTTCGACTTGTCGAAGTCCTTCAGGTTCACCACCATGCGCATCGAGGGCACCCAGGTGACCGAGTAGTCGCCGCCGCCCGCGTTCCAGCCGGTCGCGTTGACCGCCGCCTCGCCGCCGCCCAGGTTCCACGGGCCGCGGTTGAGGAGGAACCGCACGATGCCGGGGCCGTCGGTGCCGAGCGTCTGGTTCTTCAGGATCAGCTGGTGCAGCTGCCCCCAGCTCCAGGTGCTGACGTCCTTGCCGAGCTTGGCCGTCAGCTCCCAGCGGGCGTCCTTCATCGCGCGCGCCAGCAGCTGGTCGCGGGTCTTGGTGGCCGGGTCCAGACGGCTCTTGGGCGTCTGCCACCACTCGTTCTTCTCGTCGTTGAAGATCCGCCGGACCACCTCGAACCAGCGGTCGCCGCCGTCGGGCTGCGCCGAGTCCGCGGCCCGCTGGCCGCACTCGCGCACCAGGCCGTTGAGGTCGTCCACCGGGCCGGAGCTGTCCGGCGGGCGCACGTTCAGGCACTCGCCCTCGACCCTGAGCTCCTTGGGGAGCTTGTTGCCGAAGGCCAGCTTGAGGACGTTGCGCCACACCGCGTTGAAGTAGGCGGCCGCCCCGGAGTCCGCCTCCTGGGTGTAGTCCCAGCCCTCCAGCAGCTTCTGCGCCTCGCGCACGGACGGGTCGGGGACGTCGATCTTCAGCAGCGCGGGCGTCAGCAGCGCGGCGATCTCGCTGCTGTTGTCCATCTGCATCTTCTGCATGTCCTCGGTGGAGACCTTGCCGCCGTCCTTGATCTTCGACTCGATGAGGTCGTTGATCCGCTGGCTGCGGGTGCCGTAGCCCCAGTCCCTGGTCAGCAGGTACGGGTACTTCTTCTCGTCCACCACGGCCTGGTTGGCGGTGACGATGTAGCCGCGCTTGGGGTTGAACTCGTACGGCAGCTGGTCGAAGGGGACGGGCGCCGGCTTCCAGTTGTACTTGGAGTCCCAGCCCGGGGCGGGCACGGAGCCGTCGTAGCCCTTGGCGCGGACCGGGATCCGCCCGGGCGCCTGGTAGCCGATGTTGCCCTTGGTGTCGGCGTAGATCATGTTCTGCGAGGGGACCTCGAAGTCCTTCGCCGCCGCCCGGAAGGACTTGAAGTCCTTGGCCCGGTCGAGCTCGAAGACGGCGTCCATGGACTTGCCGGGCTCCAGCGCGGTCCACTTCAGGGCCACCGCGTACCCCTCGCCCCGGTCCGGGGCGGAGGTGGCCACGGGGGCCTTCTTGCCGACCTTCTCCAGCTCGTCGTCGCGGTCGGAGACCAGCGGGCCGTTGTTGGTCTCGCGCACGGTGATCGTCTTGCTCTTGCCACCCGCGACCTTGATGACCTCCTCGCGCGTGGCGAGGGCCTTCTGCTGGTTGTCGTAGAGGTAGGTGCCGCCGGGGGCGATCTTCTCCAGGTACAGGTCGGTCACGTCGGCGCCGAGGTTGGTGAACCCCCAGGAGACGTCCTGGTTGTGGCCGATGACCACACCCGGCATGCCGGAGAAGGTGTAGCCGGCCACGTCGAAGCCGCAGGCCGCCGAGACCGTACGGCAGTGCAGGCCCATCTGGTACCAGAGCGAGGGCATCATCGGCGCCAGGTGCGGGTCGTTGGCGAGCAGCGGCATGCCGGTCGTCGTGTACGCGCCGGAGACGACCCAGGAGTTGGAGCCGATGCCGCTGCCGTTGGCGCCGAGGAAGGCCGGGATCTTGTCGAGGCTCTCGGAGAGGCGTGCGAGCTGCGTCTGCGCGCCCTGGGTGGCCTGCTGGACCGTCGACCCGGTCCCGCCGCCGGTGCCCGGCTCGCGGTTCGGGTCGTACTTGCCGGTGACCTTGCTGACCGAGCCGCCCTCGACGATCGGCCGGTGGGTGGCCGTCGGGTACGGCGGGTACAGGTCCTTGATCTGCTTGGGCGCGAGCCGGCTGGTCATCAGGGACCGGTCGATCTCGTCCTGCATGTTGCCGCGCAGGTCCCAGGCCATCGCCTTGAGCCAGGCCACCGAGTCGACCGGCGTCCACTTCTCGACCTTGTAGTCGTGGACGAAGTCCAGCGCCGCGTACTCGACGGAGATGTCCTTGGGGCCCTTGCCCTCCAGGTAGGCGTTGACACCGGCGGCGTACGCCTGGAGGTACTTCTTCGTCTGCGGTGACAGCTTGGTGTCGTACTCCCGCTGCGCGACCCGGCGCCAGCCGAGAGTGCGCAGGAAGGCGTCGGTCTCGACCTGGTCCTTGCCGAACATCTCCGACAGCCGGCCGGAGGTGACGTGGCGGCGGACGTCCATCTCCCAGAAGCGGTCCTGGGCCTGGACGAAGCCCTGGGCCATGAAGAGGTCGGTGTCGTTGTCCGCGTAGACCTGCGGCACCCCGTAGTCGTCGCGCTTGACCTCGACCGGGCCGCCGGTCAGACCCTTGAGCTGGAGCGACCCCGTGGTCTGCGGGAAGGAGGCGCGCACGGTGCTGATGCTCCAGTACGCGCCGAAACCGACACCCGCGACGAGCGCCAGCACCAGGACGATCAGGATCAGACGGGCACGGCGTCCCTTCTTCCTGACCTTCGTCTTGGCGGAAGGGGCGGTTGTGGTGGAGGGCATCGCTGTCCTTCGAGGGGCAGGGTGGTCCTAGTGCTGGAGCAACCATAGGCGCAGCGACCGACAGCCCCGGACGCGGTGTCTTGTATGAGCGTCAGCCCGTCCGGCAGACACCTTCTTGCGTAAAGAACTCGTCAAAGATTAGGTAAGGTAACGAAGTACCGTTGCCCGGAGGAACGTTTCCGCGTCGGTGCGTGAGGGCGCCTGACGGCGCGTGAGGGGAAGGATCGGCCACTGACTGTCCACCATCTCAACGAGCTCCTGCTCATCTGCTCGCTCGTCCTGCTCATCGCCGTCGCGGCCGTGCGCGTCTCCTCCCGCAGCGGGCTCCCCAGCCTGCTCCTGTACCTCGGGATCGGGATCGCCATAGGGCAGGACGGAATCTTCGACGTCCAGTTCGACAACGCCGAGATGACCCAGGTCATCGGCTATGCCGCACTGGTGGTGATCCTGGCCGAGGGCGGTCTGGGCACCAAGTGGAAAGAGATCCGCCCGGCGCTGCCCGCGGCGGTCGTGCTCTCGATCGTCGGCGTCGCGGTGAGCGTGGGGGTGACCGCGGCCGGTGCGCACTACCTGGTCGGGCTCGAATGGCGGCAGTCACTGATCATCGGCGCGGTAGTGTCCTCGACGGACGCCGCGGCCGTCTTCTCCGTCCTGCGCAAGGTCCCGCTGCCGTCCCGGATCACCGGCGTCCTGGAGGCCGAGTCGGGCTTCAACGACGCCCCGGTCGTCATCCTGGTCGTCGCCTTCTCCACCCCGGGCCCTGTGGAGTCCTGGTACGCCCTGCTCGGCAAGATCGCCCTCGAGCTGGCGATCGGCGCCGGGATCGGCCTCGCGGTCGGCTGGCTCGGCTCCTGGGGCCTGCGGCACGTGGCGCTGCCCGCGTCCGGCCTCTACCCGATCGCCGTGATGGCGATCGCCGTCACCGCGTACGCGGCGGGCGCCATGGCCCACGGCTCCGGCTTCCTCGCCGTCTACCTGGCCGCGATGATCCTCGGCAACGCCAAGCTGCCGCACTGGCCCGCCACCCGCGGCTTCGCCGACGGGCTCGGCTGGATCGCCCAGATCGGCATGTTCGTCCTGCTCGGCCTGCTCGTCACCCCGCACGAGCTGCCCGACGACTTCTGGCCCGCCGTGCTCATCGGCCTGGCCCTGACGATGGTGGCCCGGCCGCTGGCCGTACTGATCAGCGTGGCGCCGTTCCGTATGCCGTGGCAGGAGAAGGCCCTGATGTCCTGGGCGGGGCTGCGCGGCGCCGTGCCCATCATCCTGGCCACCATCCCCATGGTCTCCGGGATCGAGGGCAGCGAGCGCGTCTTCAACATCGTCTTCGTCCTGGTCGTCGTCTACACCCTCGTCCAGGGCCCGACGCTGCCCTGGCTCGCCAGGAAGCTGCGGATCTCGGACGTGGAGACCGCATCCGACCTCGGCATCGAGTCCGCGCCCCTGGAGCGGCTGCGCGGCCATCTGCTGTCGGTGGCCATCCCGCCGGAGTCGCGGATGCACGGCGTCGAGGTGCACGAGCTGCGGCTGCCCCCCGGCGCCGCGGTCACCCTGGTCGTCCGGGACGGCAAGAGCTTCGTCCCCGGGCCGACGACCGTCCTGCGGCGCGGCGACGAGCTCCTGGTGGTGGCGACCGACCCGGTGCGCGACGCGGCCGAGGCACGGCTGCGGGCGGTCGGGCAGGGCGGCAAGCTGGCCGGCTGGCTGGGGACGGGCGGGCCCGGCCCGCGCCCGGACCAGGGAACCAGGGGAACGACCGGACGAAGGTCGGGTTGAGACGAAGGTCCGGTTAATCAGAGGTGTGATCTCGATCATCCGCGCGCTTTCACAGGCGCGGAGTCGAATCCCCCTGTACCATGAAGGCACACCACTGATCGACCAACTCTGCCTGACGCAGAGCTGGCGCGACCGTATGGCGGTCGGAGGCTCCCCCAGGTGAGCCCCGGCATCTACCGCAGTTCCGCGCAAGAGGACAGCTCTCGGCGGCGCCCGTACCCACCCGGTACGAGGGGCGCGCTACCAGGCGGCAGAAAGGCAAGGGCCGTGGCATCCACGGTCACTTCCGAGCGTCGCCCGGGCTACGGGCAGCTCCTGCGCACTCCCGGCGCACTGACGTTCCTCCTGCCCGGCTTCGCCGCCCGGCAGCCCTTCGCGATGCTCACCATCAGCATCGTGCTCCTGGTCCAGCACACCACCGGCTCGTACGGCAGCGCCGGTGCCGTGGCCGCCGTCACCGGCGTCTCCATGGCCCTGTTCGCCCCCCAGAGCGGCAAGCTCGCCGACCGCCTCGGCCAGCGCGCGGTGCTGCTCCCCGGCGTCCTGGTGCACGCCGCCTCGGGCTCCGTGCTGATCTCGCTGGCACTGGCCGGCGCCCCTCTGTGGGCGCTGTTCCTGGCCGCCGTCCCCACCGGTGCCTCGGTGCCGCAGGTCGGGCCGATGGTCCGGGCCCGCTGGGCCGCCAAGCTCGACGGCTCGCCCCTGATGTCCACGGCCGCCGCCTTCGAGTCGGTGACCGACGAGTTCACCTTCGTCATCGGCCCCGTGCTCGCGACCGCGCTGTGCACCGGCGTCCACCCGGCCGCCGGACTGATCACCGAGGCAGCGCTCACCCTCGTCGGCGGCCTGCTCTTCGCCGCCCAGCACCGCACCCAGCCGGAGCCCAGCCGCTCCGGCGACGGTGACGCGCGCGTGGAGCACGTCTCCGCGCTCTCCATCCCCGGTGTGCGCGTCCTGGCCGTGTCC
Organism: Streptomyces sp. NPDC005878; assembly: GCF_040629815.1. Lineage (NCBI taxonomy): Bacteria > Bacillati > Actinomycetota > Actinomycetes > Kitasatosporales > Streptomycetaceae > Streptomyces > Streptomyces sp. NPDC005878. The sequence continues at coordinate 58,178 of NZ_JBEXWK010000024.1, read as the reverse complement.
TTCCTCGGCATCGGCGCCGTCTTCGGCGGGATGCAGGTCTCGCTGACCGCGTTCTCCGAGGAGATCGGCAACCCCGGCGCCAACGGCCTGCTGTACGGGGTCTTCGCCGCGGGCAACATGCTGGCGGGCATCGCGTGCGGCGCCATCGCCTGGAAGTCCGCTCCCCGGACGCGGCTGATCGCCGGTTACACCGGTCTGACGCTGGCCGCCTCGGGCCTGTGGGCCCTGCACTCCGCGGTGCTGCTCGGCGGCCTCGGCCTGATCGTCGGCCTCTTCATCGCCCCGGCCCTGATCACCGGCTACACCCTGGTCGAGTCGCTGGTCCCGGCCTCCGCCCGGACCGAGGCCTTCACCTGGCTGACCGGCGCCGTGGCGCTGGGCCAGGCCGGCGCGGTCACCGTGGCGGGCCGGCTGGCCGACGCCCACGGCTCCAGCGCGGGCTTCCTGGTGCCCCTGGCGGGCACCGCGCTGGCCCTGGTCACGCTGGTCTCGCTGCGCTCGCGACTGGCTCCGCGCTCCTCGGGACGCACCGTCGCGCGTAGTGGCGTGGGTCACCGAGTTCCCGTCACGGTGGACTGATCCAGCGGAATACGTCACTATGGACCGTCGTTAGCACTCATCGAGTGAGAGTGCCAGGAGGAAGACAAGTGCCGACCTACCAGTACCAGTGCACCGAGTGCGGCGAAGGCCTCGAGGCGGTGCAGAAGTTCACCGACGACGCCCTGACCGTCTGCCCCAACTGCGAAGGCCGCCTCAAGAAGGTCTTCTCGGCCGTCGGCATCGTCTTCAAGGGCTCCGGCTTCTACCGCAACGACAGTCGCGGCGCCTCGTCGAGCAGCACGCCCGCGTCCTCGGCCGCCAAGCCGTCGACGTCGTCGGGCTCGGACACGAAGCCGGCCGCGTCGTCGTCCTCGGCGTCGTCCTCCTCGTCGAGCTCCACCAGCTCGTCGTCGGCCGCCTGACCGGCCGCACGAGCCCCGGACACCCCGAAGACCCCGCCGTCCCCGACGGCGGGGTCTTCGGCATGCCCGAAGCGCGTTCTCCCCACGGCCCGGGCAGGGCCGGCCGGACACGCCCTAGGGTGCTGCGCATGGCTAACGCAGAGATCACGCAGAGCACGGGGAACGCCGAACGCGCGGAGATCGGCGTCATCGGCGGCTCGGGCTTCTACTCGTTCCTGGAGGACGTGACCGAGCTCCAGGTCGACACTCCGTACGGAAGTCCCAGCGACTCCCTGTTCCTGGGGGAGATCGCCGGACGCCGGGTCGCCTTCCTGCCCCGGCACGGCCGCGGCCACCACCTCCCGCCGCACCGCATCAACTACCGCGCCAACCTGTGGGCACTGCGCTCGGTGGGCGTGCGCCAGGTGCTCGGGCCGTGCGCGGTGGGCGGCCTGCGCCCCGAGTACGGGCCGGGCACGCTGCTCGTGCCGGACCAGCTGGTGGACCGGACGAAGTCGCGCGTCCAGACGTACTACGACGGCCACCCGCTGCCCGACGGCTCGGTCCCGAACGTGGTGCACGTGGCGCTGGCCGACCCGTACTGCCCCGAAGGCCGCAAGGCCGCCATCGCGGCCGCGCGCGGCCGGAACTGGGAGCCGGTGGACGGGGGCACGCTGGTCGTCATAGAGGGCCCGCGCTTCTCCACGCGCGCGGAGTCGCGGTGGCATGCGGCGATGGGCTGGTCGGTGGTGGGGATGACCGGGCACCCCGAGGCCGTGCTCGCCCGCGAACTGGGGCTCTGCTACACGACGATGACCCTGGTCACCGACCTGGACGCGGGCGCGGAGACCGGGGAGGGCGTCTCCCACGAAGAGGTGCTGCGGGTCTTCGCGGCCAATGTGGACCGGCTCCGCTCGGTGCTCTTCGACGCGGTGGCGGCCCTGCCGTCGGGCGAGCGCGACTGCCTGTGCGCGCGGGCGCTGGACGGGCTGGAGACGGGGATCCGATTGCCGTAGGGGGTGCGGTTGCCGTGGGAATCCGGCTGCCGTGGGTGATCCGACCGTCGTCGAGGGGGCCGACCGCCGTCGAGGGGTCGGGGTGCCGTAGGGGGCGCGGGCGGCGGGCCCGCCGTGGCCGGTGCAGCCGAGCTGTCGGCCGGGCGGCCGGGCGGCCGGCGGGTCGGGCGGCCGGCGGGTCGGGCGGCCGGGCGGCCCGCTCACACGGGGCGGGCTTCTCCCCCGTCCGCCCCCGAAGCCTCCCCCGGCAACCCGTCTCCCCGTGAGGGTGACGGGGTTGTCCACAACCCGCGAGTAATCCACAGGGTTCGGCGGGAAGTTGGCGGGGCGGGGATCGTGAGGAGCGTTCGAGCAGCACCCGTTCCGGCTCCGGCTCCTCACGATCGGTGGTGACCCGCCATGTCCTGGCCCTCTCCCCTGCCCTCCTCCCCCGCGCCCGCACCCCCTCCCGCGCCCGTTCCCCTGCCTTCCCCGGCCCCCGAGCCGGTCGGGGTGCCCGTCTTTCCCCCGCTGCGGGTGCGCGGGAGCCGGCACCGGCTGCGGCGGGCGGTGCGGCGCCGACGGCGGGCGATGGCGGCCGGTCTCGCGGTGGCCGCGGCGGCGCTGGCGGCGGTGGGCGCGCGGACCCCGGATCACCCGGATACGGGGCCTCCGGCTCCCGGCGCCGTCGCGGCGGCGAGCACGGGCGTCCGGCAGGCGGGCGCGCCATCCCGCCCCGCGGCCAGGGCCGTTGACGTGGTGTCGGCGCCGGTACGGATCGCGGACGCGGAGACCGTACGGCTGCTGCGGCCCGGCGACCGGGTCGATGTGATCGCGGCGCCCGACTCCTCACCGGGCGGCGCGGGCGGTTCGGGCGGCGCGGGTGGTTCGGGCGCGGCCCGTCTGGTGGCCTCGGGTGCGCGGGTGACCGACGTACCCCGGTCGCGCGGTCCGTCCTCGTCCGACGAGGGGGCCCTGGTCGTCCTCTCCGTCCCCCGCGCCACCGCGACCGCGCTCGCCGGTGCCGGTGCGACCTCCCGGCTGGTGGTGACGTGGTACTGAATCGCACGGACATCCTGTCAAGTCACCTGTTTGCGTACGCGGATTGGACAGCGCGGTCATGCGCTGACGTAGGTTGCGGAACGGTTTGCTCCACCCCCCGCACCTGCGAAGAGAGGCTCATTCGTGACCGACGAGAAGAAGAGCGGCGGCGGCGTCATGGCGGGCTTCAAAGCCTTCCTGATGCGCGGCAATGTGATCGACCTGGCCGTCGCGGTGGTCATCGGCGCCGCGTTCACCACCATCGTGAACTCGGTCGTGAAGGGCGTCATCAACCCGCTGGTCGGGGCGTTCGGAACGAAGGACCTGAACAGCTACAGCTCGTGCCTGAAGGGCCCCTGCCAGTTCGACCAGAAGACGGGCGAGGCGGTCTCCGGCATCCCGATCATGTGGGGCCTGGTCCTCAGCGCGGTGCTGAGCTTCCTCATCACGGCGGCCGTCGTGTACTTCCTGATGGTCCTGCCGATGGCGAAGGTCCTGGCCAAGCGCGCTCAGCGCGACAAGGCGAAGGAGGGCGTCCAGGAGACCATGGAGATCAGCGAGCTGGAGGTGCTGAAGGAGATCCGCGACGCCCTGGTCTCCCAGCTCGGTACGGGGCACAGCGCGCCGTAGCGCACGGCCGCCGGGCCGGACGGGGGCGCGCTCAGATGTGGTGGGGCGGCTTCTCGTCGAGGAAGCGCGCGAGGTCGGCCGCGCTGCCGGTCGAAGGGGCCCGCTCACCCCACCCACGGTCCGTGTCGTCCGCGGACTGCTGGTCCAGCGGATCGTCGAAGACCAGCGCGGGCCTCGGCTTCGGGTCGGACGCCGGCTTCGCATCGCGCGGTCCGGGGGCGGGGGCGGTACTCATAGCTCCAGGGTACGGCGAGACGGTGGCCGACACCCTCTCCTCCACCGGCGCCCTCCCCCTGGCCGCCCTCCCCCCGCCCCCTCACCGGTCCTTGGGGTCGATCAGCCAGAGGCCGAGGACGACGAGGAACGACAGGCCCAGGAAACCCGTGCCCCACCAGGCGGTCGCGGAGTCGCCCTTCATCCACTCGTCGACGATCACCGTCAGCCCCCAGAGCTGGCCGACGACCACGGTGATCGCCAGGACGAGCCGGGCCGTCAGCTTCGAGGACCGCTCCGGCTCCTGTTCGGTGCCCGCACCGGGGCCGGGGCCGGTGCGGCGGGTCCGGGGATCGCCGTATCCGCTGGTGGCGCGGATCTGGGGGTACCGGTCGCGTACGGGACGGTTGAGGCGCGGCTGCGCGCTGCCGGGGGTGTACGGCGGCGGCGCGGGCACGGTGGCGTCGCCACTCGCGCCGGGGCCGGTGTCGGCGCTCATGTCCGTTCGGTCCTCTCGGGCTGGGACCGCGCCCCCGGGCAGCCGATCCGGGCCGCCATGTCCGGGCGCCGCTCACCGAACTGCCGGCACATGGCCGCCTTGAAGCTCTCGCCGGAGCGGGTGGTGGCCACCGCCCAGACGCTGCCGTCGATCTCCTCGACGAGGAGCACCTTCGGCAGGGGGCGGGGCGGTGGTCCGGCGGTCACCTCACCGGTGCGGACGTCGAAGACGCCCTCGTGGCAGGGGCAGTACAGCTCGCCCTCCTCGCCCCGGTCCTCGCGCCACAGCACCGCGCAGGCCAGGTGCGTGCAGACGGCGGAGTAGCCGACGAGGGTGCCGTCCCTGAGCCGTACGCCGACCGCCCGGTCGTCCTCGCCGGGGAAGCGGAAGGCGATGGACTCGCCGGGGCGGAGCCGGTCGGCGACGCGCTTGGGCTCGGGGGCGTCCGCGCTGTCCCCGTGCCGGTGGAGCACGCCCCCGGCGACGGCGACCGCGCCGACGGCGAGGCCGCCCGAGACGGTGGTGACGATCCGCAGGTAGTCGCGGCGGGTGGTGAGCGAGTCGGCGGCGACGCGGTCGCGCAGCGCCTCCTGGGCGGGGTCGGGCCAGGGGGCGGCGGGCCCCGAGCCACCCTCGCGCGAGCCACCCGCACCCGGGACGCCCTCACCCGGGACGCCCCCGCTCGGGGCACCTCCGCCCGGGGCACCCCCGCCCGGGGAGCTTCCGCCCGGACCGCTGCCCGCGTCCGCCGTGCCGGGCCCGTCGGCCGGCGTGCCGGGCCCGTCGGCCGGGGTGCCGGGCGGCGGGGGCTGGCCGGTCGTGCTCATCGGACCGCCCTTCCGTTCACCTCGACGACCGGGAGGCCGCCGGGGACCGGCCACTGGACCCGGTCGGCGGGGACGACCATGGCCACGCCGGTGGCCACGACGACATCGCCGAACGTGAAGGAGTCGGCGACCTGGACACCGGGGCGTTCGGCGCGGAGCTCCTCGACCGTTCCGTAGAAGAGGGCGCCGGTGGGGCAGACCGTGGCGCACATGGGGGCGAGGCCGTAGGAGGTGCGGTCGTAGCAGAGGTCGCACTTCATCTGGAGCTTCGCCCGGAGGTCGATCTTCGGTACGCCGAAGGGGCAGGCGTTGACGCAGTTGGCGCAGCCGATGCAGCGGGAGGTGTCGGCCTGCTGCACCACTCCGTCGGCGGTCACCAGGATCGCGTCGGCGGGACACACCTCGGCGCAGGGGGCGACCGGGTCCTCGCAGTGCATGCAGACCGTGGGAAGGGAGGCGACCGAGTGCCCCTCGTCGGGGTAGTCGAGATGGATCATGGATGTGCCCCGGTGCGAGTCGCACTCGCGGCAGGCCGAGACACAGGCCTGGCAGCCGATGCAGCGCCCGGGGTCGATGAAGATCGTTCTGCCCATCATGGCGGGCGTCAGCTCCTCTCGGCGGTGCCGCGCCCCTGCGGGGACGTGGGCGGCCGGGGGTCGGTGCGGGAGGCCTGGGCCGCCGGCCAGGCCACGTGGCCGGGGGCGGTCGGGGGCGCGGGGACCTCGGCGATCCGGTCGCCGGGCTCGATGCGGCAGGCGCAGACCTTGTACTCGGGAATCTTGGAACGGGGGTCGAGAGCGTCGATGGTGAGCACGTTGGCGGCCGTGGGAGCCGGCCAGTGGTACGGGATGAAGACGGTGTCGGGGCGGATCGCCTCGGTGACCAGGGCGGGGAAGACCTCGCTGCCGCGCCGGGTGACGACGCGGACCGGGTCGCCGTTGCGGAAGCCGTGCGAGGGGTGCACCTCCACCCAGGGGCGCGGGGTCTGCTCGACGAGCGCGCCGAGCCGGCGGGTCTGGTTGCCGGAGAGGAAGTGCGCCACGGTCCGGCCGGTGGTGAGGGAGAGGGGGTGCTCGTCGTCGTACGGGTCCATCGGCGGGTGCCACTCGACGACCTGCATATGGACCTTGCCGTCGGGGTGCGCGGTCCGGCCGTCCTCGAACAGGCGCGGGGTGCCGGGGTGGTCGGTGGAGGGGCAGGGCCAGACGATCCCGCCGGTCTCCTCCAGGCGCTCGTAGGTGATGCCGTAGTAGTCGTTGACCGTCCCGGCGGAGGCGACGCGCAGCTCGTCGAAGACCTCGCGCGAGCCGGCGAAGGCGAACTTGTCGCCCGCGCCGAGGCGTTGGGCCAGCTGGCAGATCACCCAGGTGTCGGTGCGGACGCCGGCGGGGGGCTCCTGGGCCTTGTTGTGCTTGACCACCCGGGCCTCGGCGTTGGCCATCACGCCCTCGTCCTCGGCCCAGGTGGTGACGGGGAAGACCACATGCGCGTCGGCCGCTGTCTCGGAGAGGAAGAAGTCGAATTGGGCGTGGAACTGAAGGGCGTCGTAGCCCTCCTTGACGGTCCTGTAGTTCGGGAGGGAGACGAAGGGGTTGTTGCAGATGCCGATCAGGCCGCGGATCTCCTGGCGGCGCATCTGATGGACCATCTCCATCATCGAGGTTCCGGCGGGCGGGAGTTCGGACTCCTCGATGCCCCAGATCTCGCAGATCTGCCGCCGGTGCTCGGCGTTCATGATGGAGCGTCCGCCGGGCAGCAGGTCGGCCTTCTGGCCGTGCTCGCGTCCGCCCTGGCCGTTGCCCTGGCCGGTGAGGGTGCCGTAGCCCGCGCCGGGCCTGCCGAGGTTGCCGGTGGCCACGCAGAGGTTGATCACGGAGAGGCAGTTCTCCACGCCCTGGGAGTGGTGCTCGATGCCCCGGGCGTGCCAGGCCATGGCCCTGGGGGCGCGGGCGAAGACGCGGGCCACCTCGACGATCTGCGCGGCCGGGACCCCGCAGATCTCCGCGGCCCGCTCGGGGGGATACTCGGCGGCCTTGGCGCGGACCTCCTCCCAGCCCGTCGTGTGGGCGGCGACGTACGCCTCGTCGACGAGCCCCTCCTCGACCACGACGTGGAGCAGCGAGGTGAAGAACGCCGAGTCGGTGCCGGGCTTGAGGGCCACGTGGATGTCGGCGGTGCGGGCGACCGCCGTCTCGCGCGGGTCGATCACGATCAGCGTGGCGCCCCGGTCGCGTGCCCCCCACACGTACTGGGTCATGACGGGGAAGCACTCGCCGACGTTGGACCCGGCGATGAGCAGGCAGTCGGTGAGGAGGATGTCGGAGAAGGGGTTGGCGGCCCGGTCGATGCCGAAGGCGAGCTTGTTGGCACCGGCCGCGGAGACCATGCACAGCCGCCCGTTGTAGTCCACGTGCCGGGTCTTCAGCGCGACGCGGGCGAACTTGCCGACCAGATACGTCTTCTCCGAGAAGAGGCTGGCCCCGCCGAGCAGGCCGAAGGCGTCATGGCCGTGGGCGGCCTGGATACGGCGGATCTCCGCGACCGTGAAGTCCAGGGCCTCCTCCCACGACGCCTCGCGGAAGGGCTCGTCGCGGGAGCGGCGCAGCAGCGGCGCGGTGAGCCGGTCGGGGTGGTTGACCTGCTGGTACGCGTTGATGCCCTTGGGGCACAGGCGCATCCGGTTGATGTCGTGGTCGCGGGGTTCGACGCCGAAGACCCTGCCGCCGCGGTCGACGCGGAGATACATCCCGCACTGCACCCCGCAGAAGCAGCAGTGGGTGGGCACGAGGGTCTCGCCGTCCTGGTCGGCGCGCCGGCGGTCGGCCGGGATGTCGCCCGCGTCGCGGAGGACGCGGGTGCCGGGCGGGGCGAGGGAGGGGTCCAGCGGGAGCCGGTTCACTTGTAGCCCTTCTTGACGTGCGCGAGGTAGGCGGAGCCGCGCAGCACCCGCTTGCAGCGCGGGCAGTACTCGGCCCAGGCGTCGAAGCCGAGGCGGAGGTCGCGCATGGTCCCGCGCAGGTTCTCGACATAGGGGGCGGTGTCGACGGGCTCGCCGCAGCGGCGGCACGGGAAGACCTGTTCGTCCTGCCGGGCGGTGTACTTGAAGAGCTGCATCCCGACGGCGGCGGGCCGCTGGACGATGTGGAAGAACTTCCCGAACGGGATGTAGATGAGGGTGAACACCACCGACACCATGTGCAGCACGGCCAGGAACTCGTAGCCGCCGCCGTGCAGGAAGACCGACGAGAAGGTGAGGAGGAGGCCGGTCACGGAGACGACGATCAGCAGGAGCAGCGGGACCAGGTCGTAGGCGAAGCGCTGGCCGGTGATCGCGCCGCGGTCCTTCATGCGGCGCCACAGGAAGTACGAGGCACCGGGGATGACCAGGACGGCGGCGATGTCCAGCCCGTGGAACATCAGCCAACCCAGGAGGTTCAGCGAGTCGAAGCCGAGGATCTTCAGACCCCAGATCCGCATCTCGTAGCCGGGCCCGGAACCGGTCGACGAGGTGAAGGTGAACCAGCCCCAGGTGAGGGGGAAGGTGATCGCGGCGGCCAGCAGACAGCCCCAGAAGACCAGCTGGTGGGCGGCCCAGCGGGCGTGCGAGCGGGCGCCGAGGAACTTCTGGAGACCGAGGTAGGTGGCGGCCATCCTGGGCAGCGCGGTGGGCGCCCGGCGGAAGTTGGCGACGGAGAAGAGGCTGCGCCACCCCTGGGTGAGGAGGCGGCGGGCGCCCGGCGAGGAGATCCACACGGTGTAGCGGTAGGCGACGCCGAAGGCGAGGAAGACGGTCGCGCAGGCGTAGGGCAGGAGGGCGGAGTCGAAGTCCTTCAGCCGGCGGCTGCCGAAGACGATGGCGAGGACCAGCAGGAGGGAGAGGGCGGTACCGGCGGCGGTCGCCCGCAGCGCGACCGTCGGCTTCCCCGTGGGTGGCCTCGCCGCGGGAGGCTTTGCTGCGGGGCGCTTCGCTGCGGGAGGCTCGGTCACCCGGCCACCGTAGGTGCATCTGACCACTTATCACCTGTTTTGACGGGTGGCGGGGTGAACCCTTCAGTCAGATGGCAGTGGGGGGCGGGCGGCCGTGGGGCGGGGCCGGGCGGGGCCGCTCGCCGGCCGGGGAGCCTCGCAGCTGGGTCCCGGTCAACCCGCCCGGGTACCCCCCGGTGCCGCCGTCCCGGTGTCCGCGTCTGGTCTCCTTGGCCCATGCCCCGCATGACCGCACGCAGCCGCCACGAGGAACACCGCGCGGCAACGCCCCTGGAACTCTTCTTCGACCTCTGTTTCGTCGTCGCCGTCGCGCAGGCCGGCGCCCGGCTCGTCCACTCGCTCGCCGAGGGCCACCTCGGCGCCGGACTGGCCGGCTACACCGCCGTCTTCTTCGCCATCTGGTGGGCGTGGATGAACTTCACCTGGTTCGCCTCGGCGTACGACAGCGACGACGTGCTCTACCGTGTCGTCACGCTGGTGCAGATCACCGGTGTCCTCATCCTCGCCGCCGGGGTGCCGCGCGCCTTCGACGACAGTGACTTCACCGTCTGCGTCATCGGCTACATCGTGATGCGGCTCGCCCTGACCAGCCAGTGGCTGCGCGCGGCGCACAACGCGGCGGACCCGGGCGAGCGCCTGATGGCGCTGCGGTACGCCGCCGGGCTCGTCGTGTGCCAGCTCGGCTGGGTCGGCCTGCTCTTCGTGCCGCACGGCGCCACCCGCTCCTGGGTGTTCGCGGTGCTGGCCCTCGCCGAGATCGCCGTACCCGTGATCGCCGAGCGGGACGCGCAGAGCACCTGGCATCCGCACCACATCGCCGAGCGGTACGGCCTGTTCACCCTGATCGTGCTGGGCGAGACGGTCGCCGCCGCCACCGTCGCCGTACAGGAGGCGCTCGACGAGCACGAGGCGCTGGGCGAGCTGCTGCCGCTCGCGGGCGGCGGGCTGCTGATCGTCTTCGCGGCCTGGTGGATCTACTTCGCCGTGCCGATCGCCGGTCATCTCACCTCCAACCGGCAGGCGTTCGCCTGGGGGTACGGGCACTTCGTCATCCTCGGCTCGGCCGCCGCCATCGGGGCCGGGATGGAGGTGGCGGTCGAGCAGGCCGTCGGCAAGGCGCACATCTCCACGGCGGCGGCGTCGGCCGCCGTCACCGTGCCCGCCGCCCTGTTCATGCTCACGGTGTGGGCGCTGCACTCGCGCCACTTCAAGCGCACCCTCGCCCAGCAGCTGGTCCTGCCCGTCTCGGCGGTGGCGACGCTGGCCTGCACGTTCGCCGGGCACGGGGCCGTGCTCGCCGCCGGCCTGGTGGCCGCCGCCACCGTGGCGGTGGGCGTGGCGCTGCCCGGTCACGACGGGGAGGGAGACGACCCTAAGGTCGACGGTCATGGCTGACACCGCGAAGACCCCCGGGGCCGACTCCCTCACGGACGTGCCCGGCTTCCTCGTCGGGCACGCCCACGTCCCCGGCGAGCGGGCCCTGAGCGGGACCACCGTCGTCCTGGCCCCGGCCCCCGGCGCCGTGGCGGGCGTCGATGTGCGCGGCGGCGGGCCCGGCACCCGGGAGACCGACGCGCTCGACCCGCGCAACGTCGTCGAGCGGATCGAGGCCGTGGTGCTGACGGGCGGCAGCGCGTACGGACTGGACGCGGCGGGCGGTGTGATGGCCTGGCTGGAGGAGCGGGGGCGCGGGGTGCGGGTGGGGCCCGAGCCGCACCAGGTGGTGCCGGTCGTCCCGGCCGCCTGCGTCTTCGACCTCGGGCGCGGCGGCGACTGGCACGCCCGCCCGGACGCGGCCACCGGCCGGGCCGCCGCCGAGGCCGCGGGCCCCGACGTCGCCCAGGGCTGCGTCGGTGCCGGGACCGGGGCGGTCGCGGGCGGCCTCAAGGGCGGGGTCGGCACCGCGAGCGCCACCGTGCCCTCCGGCGCCACCGTCGGAGCGCTGGTCGTCGTCAACTGCGTGGGCTCGGTGTTCGACCCCGCGACGGGGGCGCTGTACGGGGCGCCGGGGCGCGTCGCGTACCCCGAACCGGCGGTCCACGAGGCGGCCATGGAGCGGCTCGGCCGGGCCCGTACCACCTCCGGGCTGCCGCCCCTGAACACCACGCTCGCGGTGGTCGCCACCGACGCGCCGCTCACCGGCCCGCAGGCGCAGAAGCTCGCGGGCACCTCGCACGACGGGCTGGCCCGGGCCATCCGGCCGGTGCATCTGATGCACGACGGCGACACGGTCTTCGCCCTCGCCACCGGCACGTCCACCTCCACCGGCACCGGCACCGGCGCGCCGCTGTCGCCGGTCGACCTCAACGCGGTGCTGGCGGCGGGCGCGGACGTGGTGGCGCGGGCGGTCACCAAGGCCGTGCTGGCGGCGGAGGGGGTGGAAGGACCCGGCGGGACGTTCCCGTCGTACCGGGATCTGTACGGGAGTTGAGGGGCCTGGCGGCGCTGTCCCGCCTCGCCGCCGGCGCCGACCAGCTGTTCGCGGCCATCACCCTGGAGTGTCAGGGCCCCCGCCGGCCGCTCCCACCGCCTCCCCCCTGTGGCGTGAGTCACAGAGCGCGCTCGCAACCGTAAGGGCCGTGTGAGTGCTCTGTGCACGTACTGAGTGACGTACGCACAGATGGAGCAACCACGTGATCTCGCCCGACACCGCCGCGCAGCCGCAGTCCCGCACCCCGCAGCAACTGCGCGCCCGGCGGCGGGCGTTCACCGCCGCGTCGGCCCTGCTGCTCGGCGCCCTGACCCTGACCGCCTGCGGCGGCAGCGCCTCCGGCTCCGACAAGGGCGACGGCAAGGGCAAGGGCGGCGACTCGGCCCCCGCCCAGGACGTCTCCACGCTGAAGATCACGATCTCGGCGAAGAACGGCTCCGCCAACGCGAGCGTCAACAGCACCGCCGTCACCGCCCAGGGCGGCAAGCTCACCCAGGTCACCATGGTCGAGGCGCAGACCGGCAAGGCCGTGGCCGGCGCGCTCGCCGCCGACGGGCTCTCCTGGAAGCCCACCGCCAAGGTGGAGCGCGGCACCCCGTACAAGATCATGGCGACCGGCAAGGACGACAAGGGGCGGCCCGCGACCGAGAACTCCGCCTTCACCACGGTCTCCTCGAAGAACAGCTTCATCGGCACCTACACCCCGGACAACGGCGCGACGGTCGGTGTCGGCATGCCGGTCTCGTTCACCTTCGACAAGGCGATCACCGACAAGAAGGCCGTCCAGTCGCACATCACGGTCAGCTCCAGCAGCGGCCAGCAGGTGGTCGGCCACTGGTTCGGCGGGCAGCGCCTGGACTTCCGGCCGCAGGAGTACTGGAAGGCCGGGTCCAAGGTGACGATGAAGATCGCCCTGGACGGCGTCCAGGGCGGCCAGGGCATATCCGGCGTGCAGTCCAAGACCGTCACCTTCACCATCGGCCGCAACCAGGTCTCCACGGTCGACGCCCGGACGCAGAAGATGACCGTGCAGCAGGACGGCAAAACGGTCAAGACGCTGCCCGTCTCGACCGGCAGCGCCGAACACAGCACGTACAACGGGCAGATGGTGATCTCCGAGAAGTTCACCGAGACCCGGATGAACGGCGCCACGGTCAACTTCGGCGGCGAGTACGACATCAAGGACGTACCGCACGCGATGCGCCTGTCCACCTCGGGCACCTTCCTGCACGGCAACTACTGGTACAAGGGCGACCCGTTCGGCAACACGGGAACCAGCCACGGGTGCGTGGGGCTCAAGGACGTCCGGGGCGCCCAGGGCGACACCCCCGCCAAGTGGTTCTTCGACCACTCGCTGATCGGTGACGTGGTCACCGTGAAGGGCTCGCCGGACAAGACGATCGCCCCCGACAACGGCCTGAACGGCTGGAACATGGCGTGGGCCGAGTGGCAGGCGGGCAGCGCCGTCTGACGTCCCGTCGGGCCGCGGCCCGGGGCCCCGCCCCGGGCCGACTCCCCCGCCGCACGGGGCCGTTCCAAGCCGATGAGAATGTTTCGGCCATGCCCGCTGCGCGAAGCGCGCTCAAGGGCTACGTTGAGCACCCTCTACGTGACGAACAGCTACGGCGGGGAGACGCCTTGGTGCCCAACGAGTGCGAGTACGAGACGGCCGAGGACCACCTCGCCGGCCTGCTCGGCCGCGCGCTGAACTCGTTCGACCTTCCGGACGAGCTGGTGGAGAGCCTCGACTCGGCCCTCGCGCACACCACTTCGCTGCACTCGTCGCTGCACGCCTCGGGCGGCCCCGGCCGCCCCCGGCTCAGCCGCGAGACCTACCGCCACACCTATCTCCTCCTCGACGGCACCACGGTCACCCTCTGGGAGGTCGTGCACGCCCGGGGCAACGAGGTGTACGCGGACGAGGAGAGCGCCGCGCTCGCCGCGGCCCGGCTGTGCCGGCGGGTCCGTCCCGACCTGGCGGCCGGGCCGGCGGACGACGGCCTCGACCCGGGGCTCACCGGGGTCGAAGTCCTCGGCGGGCTGACGCCGGTGGAGCGCGCCGGGGCGCGCGGGACGTACGAGGCGGACGGCTCGGCCGACCACGCGCGGCGGCTGCTGCGCCGCGCCGAGAACCCGGACCGGCCCGGCGAGAGCGTGGCCCGCTTACTGCGGGGCGCCGTCGCCCATCGCATCACCCGGGCCCTGGGCGGGCACGGGGGTTCGGCCGGGCGCGGCGGCGCCATCCTGTACGAGCACGCGTTCCTGCTCCGCGACGGCGTCGAGCTGAGCCTGTGGGAGGTCGAGCACACGGCGACCCCGGACGGCCGCCACATGTGCGAGGTGTACGCGGCGCAGGAGTCGGCGCGGACGGCGATGGAGCGGCGCACGCGGGTCTCCTGACCCGGCCGGGGTAAGCGGCGACGCCGGGCCGGGTGGAGGTCTCTCCACCCGGCCCGGCGTCGTCGTGGCTTACCGGCCCGGCGTCGTCGTGGCTTACCGGCCCGGCGTCGTCGTGGCTTACCGGCCCGCGTCGCCGCGGCGTTGCCCGCCCGCGTCGTCGTGGCCTACCCGTTCGCCCGCGCCGTCACGGCGTCAGCGCCGGCTCCTTGGCGACCTCGTCGGACGGCTCCGCGTCCGCGCCGCCCTCCAGGTGCTGCTTGGGCCGGGCCGGCAGCAGGAACATCCCGATGAAGATCAGGGCGCAGACGCCCGCCACGACCCACAGCGAGCGCTGGAAGGCGTCCGAGAAGGCCGGGCCGATCTCGGCGAACGGCAGGTCGTCGTCGATCGCGCCGAAGAAGACCACCGAGACCAGGCCGAGGCCCAGCGCGTTGCCCATCTGCTGCACGGTGTTGATCAGGCCGGACGCGGAGCCCGCGTGCTCCTGCGGGACCTCGGAGAGGACCGCGTCGGTGAGCGGGGCGACGATCAGGCCCATGCCGACGCCGAGGACCACCAGCGGCAGCGCCATCTGCCAGGACTCGATGTCCATCCCGAAGTGGCGCGCCTCCCAGATGTAGATGAGCAGGCCGAGGGCGGTCACCAGCGCGCCCGCCTGGAGCACCTTGCGGCCGAACCTGGGCACCAGCGACTGGACGGACATGCCCGCCGCGGCCGACATGGCGATGGAGAACGGGATACCGGTCAGACCGGCCCGCAGCGCGCTCCAGCCGAGGCCTATCTGCATGTACAGCGTCCAGACCAGGAAGAAGATGCCCATGGCGAGGCCGAACGTCATCTGCACCGCGATGCCCGCCGCGAAGCTCTTCACCCGGAACAGCGAGAGCTCCACCAGCGGCGAGCCGTCCTTGCGCGCCTTGACCCGCTCGTACGCCACCAGCGCGCCGAAGACGACGAGGCTGCCGGCCATCGAGAGGTGGCCCCACAGCGGCCAGCCCAGCTCGCGGCCGCGGGTCAGCGGGTAGAGCAGCATCAGCAGGCCGAGGGTGACCAGCGCGACGCCCACCAGGTCGAGCTTGAGGGCCTTGGGCGCCTTGGACTCGGTGATGAACTTGGCGCCCAGGACCAGACCGGCGACACCGACGGGCAGGTTGATCAGGAAGATCGGCCGCCACTCGAGACCGAACAGGTTCCACTCGGTCAGCAGCGCGCCCAGGATCGGGCCGGAGACCGCGCCCAGGCCGATGACCGCGCCGAACATGCCGAACACCTTGCCGCGCTCCTCGGCCGGGAAGGTGGCGTGGATGATCGACAGGACCTGCGGCACCATCAGGGAGGCCATGGCCCCCTGGAGGATGCGGGAGGCGACCAGCATCTCGGGGTTGGCGGCGAAGCCGCAGAGCGCCGAGGCGATGGTGAAGCCGGTCATGCCGATGAGGAAGAGCTTCTTGCGGCCGTGGATGTCACCGAGGCGGCCACCGGTGATCAGACCGGCGGCGAAGGCCAGGGCGTATCCCGCGGTGATCCACTGGATCGAGGCGAAGGTCGCCCCGGTGTCCTTCTGGATGGAAGGGATCGCTACGTTGACGATCGTGACATCGACCAGGTCCATGAAGGCCGCGGTCATCACGATGGCCAGGGCGAACCACCGTCGGCGGTCGGTCACGGCGGCCGCTGTGCCGGGGGCCGCGGCTTCTGGAGGTGTGGGCGTGGTGGAGGTCATGGGAAAGAAGCTAGACCCTATGTAGGTCAGCCCGCGTCCTAATTTTCCCGCATCCTGGGTCTCATGACGGACACCCCGGCTCGGCTGCTCCAGCTCCTCTCCCTGCTCCAGACGCCCCGCGAATGGCCCGGCGGCGAACTCGCCGAGCGCCTCGGCGTCTCGCGGCGCACGGTCCGCCGTGACGTGGACCGGCTGCGCGAGCTGGGCTATCCCGTCCAGGCGACCCTGGGCGCCGACGGCGGGTACCGGCTGGTGGCCGGGAAGGCGATGCCGCCGCTGGTCCTCGACGACGAGGAGGCGGTGGCCATCGCGGTCGGGCTGCGGGCGGGCGCGGGGCACGCGGTCGACGGGGTGGAGGAGGCGTCGGTACGGGCGCTGGCCAAGCTGGAGCAGGTGCTGCCGTCCCGGCTGCGGCACCGGGTCGCCACCCTCCAGGCCGCCACGATGCCGCTGACCGGCCCGTGGCGCGGCGACGGGGCGAGCGTCGACCCGCACACGCTGACCGTGATGGCCTCGGCCGTCACCGGGACGGAGCGGCTCCGCTTCGACTACCGCAAGGGCGACGGCAGCGAGTCGCGCCGCGTGGTCGAGCCATACCGGCTGGTGTCGACGGGACGGCGCTGGTACCTCGTCGCGTACGACATCGAGCGCGAGGACTGGCGTACGTTCCGGGTCGACCGGGTGGCCTCCCCCTTCGCGACGGGGTCGCGGTTCGCGCCCCGGGAGCTGCCCGCGCAGGACGCGGCGGAGTTCGTGAGCCGGTCGCTGTCGCGGATGCAGCCGGAGCTGGACCTGGACGTGACGTTCGAGGCGCCCGCCGACTTCGTGACGGCGCGGCTCACCGCGTCGATGGGGGCGCCGGTGCCGCTCGGCCCGGCGCGGTGCCGGCTGCGGGCGCGGGTGACGGAGTCGCTGGAGTGGGTGGCGATCCGGCTGGCGCTGGTGGACTGCGAGTTCGCGGTGGAGTCACCGGGGGCGCTGACGGACTATCTGGCGGATCTGGGAGCCCGGCTCACCCGGGCGGCGGGGCCCCGTTCCGAGTAGCCCCGAGGCCACAGGGGCCCGCCCCGACCCTGGGCAGCCTGACCGCAGCCCGAGGAGCCCCGAGGTCACGGGGGCCCGGCCCTGGGCAGGGAGGAGCCCGGCCGCAGCCGAGAAGTCCCTCGCCGCCCCGGGCCCCGCCCCGGGCAGGGGGGAGCCCCCGGCACCGGGGGGGGGGAGGGTGCCGGGGGCTCGTCTGGGGGGGGTGGGCCGGGGCGGATCGTTACGCCGCCGCGTCGAAGCCCGTGTCCCGTGCCATCTTCTTCAGTTCCAGCAGGGCGTGCTTCTCGATCTGGCGGATGCGCTCGCGGGTCAGGCCGTGCTCCTTGCCGACCTCCGTCAGCGTGCGCTCGCGGCCGTCGTCGATTCCGTACCGCATCTTGATGATGGAGGCGGTGCGCTGGTCGAGCTTGCCGATCAGGTCGTCGAGCTCCTCGCTGCGCAGCAGCGTGAGCACCGACTGCTCGGGGGAGATCGCCGAGGTGTCCTCCAGGAGGTCCCCGAACTGGGTCTCGCCCTGGTCGTCGACCGCCATGTTGAGCGAGACCGGGTCGCGGGCCCAGTCCAGGACGTCGGCGACGCGCTCCGGGGTGGAGCCCAGCTCCGCGGCCACCTCGGCGGCCTCCGGGTCCCTGCCGTTCTCCCGGTTGAACTCGCGCTGGACGCGGCGGATACGGCCCAGCTCCTCCACCAGGTGGACGGGGAGGCGGATGGTGCGGGACTGGTCGGCTATCGAGCGCGTGATGGCCTGGCGGATCCACCAGGTCGCGTACGTCGAGAACTTGAAGCCCTTGGCGTAGTCGAACTTCTCCACCGCGCGGACCAGGCCCGCGTTGCCCTCCTGGATCAGGTCGAGGAGCGGCAGACCGGCCCTCGGATAGCGCCGGGCCACGGCGACGACGAGGCGGAGGTTGGAGCGGATGAAGAGGTCCTTGGCCCGGTCACCGGCGGCGACCAGGGCTTCGAGCTCCTCGCGGGAGGCGCCGCCGGCCTTGCTCTCCACCTCTCCGTCGAGGATCTGGCGTGCGTACACCCCGGCCTCGATGGTCTGGGAGAGCTCGACCTCCTTGGCGGCGTCGAGCAGCGGCGTCCGCGCGATCTCGTCGAGGTACATCCCGACCAGGTCGCGGTCGGCGATCTCGCCGCTGACGGCGCGAACACTGCTCCCCGACTCGGATCCGCTGCTTGCGGTCCGGCGGGCGACGGCGCGGGTTGCCATGCGTGCTCCCTTGCTGTGTAGGTCGCGACACCCTCCCGGGTGCCCTGCATCCGATGGAAACAACGGCTGGAATCCGGACAGAATTCCCGTCCGGACCATCGATTTCCGGATCATGCAGTACCCTGTGCCGCCACCGGTGCCGCACGGATGCTGCGGGAACGTACAGAGGCGCAGGTCAGGCCCGGTGCCGGAGTCTTCGACCCCGGACCGTGAGCGCCGCTCCGGTGAGACCGGCGTCACATCCGAAACAGTTGCCTTCACCTCGGAAGAGCCCTCCCCGTTTCCGTTCTCTCCCACCGTGAAGACGACCCGCGCCGCCTCCTGGTTGCTCAGGATGTCCAGACTGCCCTGGTTCCCTGGTACCCCTCTCGGCCCAACAGCAACGGGGTGAGGCAAAGGAGCGGGCAGGTGGTATCTTGTTCAACTTTCAAGAAGCGCCGGTACAGTGGAATCCATGACCACCACCCCCGCCGAGGAGCCGCGCTGGCTCAGCGACGACGAGCAGCGCACCTGGCGTGCCTACCTCCACGCCACCACGCTTCTGGAAGACCATCTCGACCGCCAGCTCCAGCGGGACGCCGGGATGCCGCACATCTACTACGGGCTGCTCATCCAGCTCTCCGAGGCTCCCCGGCGGCGGCTGCGGATGACCGAGCTGGCCATCGGCGCCAAGATCACCCGCTCCCGGCTCTCGCACGCGATCGCGCGGCTGGAGAAGAACGGCTGGGTGCGGCGCGAGGACTGCCCCTCCGACAAGCGCGGCCAGTTCGCGGCGCTCACCGACGAGGGCTTCGAGGTCCTGGAGCGCACCGCGCCGGGCCATGTGGCCGCCGTGCGCCAGGCGATGTTCGACCGGCTCACGCCCGAACAGGCGGAGCAGCTCGGGCAGATCATGCGGGTGATCGCCGAGGGCCTGCAGCCCAAGGACGCGGGAGCGGACCTGCCCTGGCTCCGCTGAGCCGGACAGGTCCGCGTCTGGTGTGTGCTCTGCTTCCCGCTTACGCGTCCCCCACGTAGGCGGTCGGCGTCAGTGGGCGATCACCGGCACCCGGATCTCGTCCTCGGCGCCCTCGCCGTCACCGGAGCCGGTGAGCGAACCGGTGTCGGGGCGGCCGGTGTTGATGAAGGTGACCGCGATCGCCGAGGCGACCACCAGGATGCCGACCGCCCACCAGATGGCACTGGTGAAGCCGTGCACCATCGCCTGAAGCTTCAGCAGCTCCACGCTCTTGGCACCGGCGGCGTGCGAGGTGGCGTACGCCGTGGTGGCGGAGGCGGCGATGGTGTTCAGCAGGGCCGTACCGATGGCGCCGCCCACCTGCTGCGAGGTGTTGACCATGGCGGAGGCGACACCCGCGTCACGCGGCTCGACCCCGATGGTGGCCAGCGACATGGCCGGCATGAACGCGGTGCCCATGCCCAGGCCGAGCAGCAGCTGCGCCGGCAGGATCAGCCCGGCGTAGGAGGTGTCGATCTGGAGCTGGGTGAGGATCAGCATGCCGATGCCGGCGGTCAGGAAGCCGGGGCCCATCAGCAGACGCGGCGGCACCCGGGTCATCAGCCGGGCACCGATCTGGGTGGATCCGGTGATCATGCCCGCGATCATCGGCAGGAACGCGAAGCCGGTCTTGACCGGCGAGTAGCCCTTCACGACCTGGAGGTAGTACGTCAGGAAGAGGAAGAGGCCGAACATCGCGATGATCGCAAGGCCGAGGGAGAGGTAGACCCCGCCCCGGTTGCGGTTGGTGATGACGCGCAGCGGCAGCAGCGGGTGCTTGACCCGGGCCTCGGTGGCGACGAACCCGGCAAGCAGCACGACGGCCGCGACGAACATCGTCACCGTCAGCGTGTCCGACCAGCCGGCCGACTCGGCGCGGGTGAAGCCGTAGACCAGCGCGACCAGGCCGAGGGTGGACAGGACCACGCCCGGGACGTCCAGCGGCGAGCGGTTGCGGGTGCCGGAGGGCTCACGGATCACGAAGTAGGCACCGGCGGCCGCGACGATCGCGAACGGGATGTTGACGAAGAAGGTCCAGCGCCAGTTCAGGTACTCGGTGAGGAAGCCGCCGAGGATGAGGCCGACGGCGCCGCCGCCACCGGCGATCGCGCCGTAGATGCCGAACGCCTTGGCGCGCTCCTTGGCGTCGGTGAACATCACCGCGAGCAGGGAGAGCGCGGCGGGCGCGAGCAGCGCGCCGAACGCGCCCTGGAGCGCGCGGGAGCCGAGCAGCATGGCCTGGCCGGTGGCCGCGCCGCCGAGCGCGGAGGCCGCGGCGAAGCCGAGCAGACCGACGACGAAGGTGCGCTTGCGTCCCCAGAGGTCGGCTATGCGGCCGCCGAAGAGCAGCAGACCGCCGAAGGCGAGGGCGTAGGCCGTGATGACCCACTGCTTGTTGCCGTCGGAGATGCCCAGGTCGGTCTGGGCGGAGGGCAGGGCGATGTTCACGATCGTCGCGTCGAGCACGACCATCAGCTGGGCGAGCGCGATGAAGGCGAGGGCCTTCCAGCGACTGGGGTCAGGAGCGAGGTCCTGGGGCTCGTGCTGGCGAGCCTCGACGGTTTTCGACATGGGTGTAGCCACCTTGGGACGTGATGGTGCGATGAGCAGAGTGCGGAGTGCGGAAGTGCGACGTACGTACTGAGGTCTGTGTCTGTGTCTGTGTCTGTCTGGGGCTGAGGGCTCGGTGCGCGGAGCGGACTCGCCGCCCGGACGCGGGTCGGTCAGGGCTGGCTGAGGTCCTGCATCGTCGCCGCCGTCCCCGGCAGCTCGGACCGCGCCGGGGCCATGAGCCCGTCGAGGAAGAGCTGGAGATGGCGGTGGACGAACCGGTCCATGTTCGGGCACGCGGTGCCCGGCAGCGGCCGGGTGAGCTGGGTGAGGGCGACCATCAGATCGCCCACGTCGACGTCGTCGCGCAACTGGCCGCTGCGCCGGGCCCGCGCCATCAGGACCCGGACGGCCCCGTCGAGGCGTTCCCGGGCGGCGTTCAGCTCCGGCACGTCCTTGTCGAAGCTCTCGGAGAGCATCGGGCACAGGGCACCGATGCGCTCGTCGGCCGCGTTGAAGACGAACCGGCGCAGCGCGGCGAAGGCGTCGGGCTCCTCGGCGGTCGCGGTCTCCGCGGCCACCGCCCCCCGCTCCATGACCGCGAGCACCACGCTGGTGATCAGCTCGGTGCGGTCGCGGAAGTGCCGGTAGAGCGTGGCGTTGCCGATGCCCGCGCGCTTGGCGATCTCGTCGAGCGGCACCATGGCGCCCTCCTCGACGAACATCTCGCGCGCGGCCGTGATGATCCGCTCCCGGTTGCGCAGGGCGTCGGCCCGCGGCCGCGGGGCGCGACGGGGCTCCGCTGCGGTGCTCGGGGTGGCGGTGGACACGGCGTGCTCCTTCTGCTGCGTACGAAGTCGTCGTCCGAACCGGAACCGGGGAGGCTCTCCCCGTTTCGGCGGGACACAGGTGCAAACGGGGAAACGCTCCCCGGTTATTTCCGGCTCCGGGCCCTGTTTCCTGTGACCTGAGTCACACCTGCCGAGCCGGAAAACCACACGCCCGGCCCACCCAGCGCGCGCCCCCGACACGCCCGACACAGGGTGATCGCACGAGCGCAGCCCGGAGCGGCCGGCTGCCGTGGGCGAAGGCGAGTGCGCATGGAGGAGTCCGGCAGACCGCGCCGTCGGATACCCGGCGGGCCGCGCGACCCGCGCCGCCGCCGCACCGTCGCGGGCGCGGCCCTCGCCGCCGCCGTGCTCGCCTCGATGACCGCGGGCAGCACCACCCTGATGCCCCCCTTGCGGGCGTCGGCCGGCCCGGTGGCCACCGGCGGCGAGACCGCGCTCGCCCCGTGCCGGATCAACGCCACCCTCGGGGTGCAGATGTCGGAGGGCCTGCCCACCCCGCCCGGCTACACCCACTCCACGGGCACGATCCGCGCCCTGACCCTGATGGTCGACTTCCCGGACGCGCAGGGCACCGAGTCCGCGCTGAGCCGGTACGCGGAGTTCTTCCCCCAGACCACCCAGTGGTTCCGCACCGCCTCCTACGGCCGGCTCGACTACCGCCCCGACGCCCCCCTCCCGCAGTGGCTGCGGATGCCGCAGTCCTTCGCCGCGTACGGCATAGAACGCGGCTCGCCGTACGAGCCGGGCTACCGGCGGCTGGTCAAGGACATCGTGGCGGCGGCCGACTCCCGGGTGAACTTCGCGGCGTACGACCTGGTGAACATCCTGATGTCGCCGAACGCGGGGCCGTCCGCGCTGGACACCGTGCTGTCGGTGACGTTCTCCGGGAACGAGGAAGCGCCGCTCGCGGACGGCGTCCCGCTCTCCAACACGTCCTTCGTCTACAGCCGCCAGGACGACGGGTCCGGCTCGTACCGCGAGACGGGCTACCGGGTGCTGCCGCACGAGAACGGCCATGTCTTCGGGCTGCCCGACCTCTACACCCCCGAGGGCGGGGGCGCGGTCGGCCACTGGGACATCATGTCCGAGGACTGGGGCGCCAACAACGACCTGCTCGGCTGGCACAAGTGGAAGCTGGGGTGGCTGGACAACGCGCAGGTGGGGTGCGCGGCGGGGGCCGGGGCCAGCGAGTACCTGCTGACCCCGCTGGCCGCTCCCGGGACGGGCCGCAAGCTGGTGTTCGTACCCCTGTCGGACGAGAGCGGGTACGCGGTGGAGGTGCGGACGCGGACCGGGAACGACGAGGCGGTGTGCAAGCCGGGGGTGCTGGTGTACCGCGTCAGCACGGACGTCGACACCGGGCGCGGGCCGATCACCGTCGCCGACAGTGCGAAGGACAGCGGGGGGTGTACGCGGCGGCCCAATGTCCACGCGGAGCTGTCCGACGCGCCCTTCGCCTCCGGGGAGACGTTCACGGACCGGGAGCGGGGGGTGCGGGTGTCGGTTCTGGGGGCGGACGAGCTGGGGAACTATCGCGTGCGGGTCACCCGGGGGTGAGGATCCGTGACCCCCGGGAGGACCCCCACCCCGCCCCTTCCCGAAAGCCCTCGGGCGGGCGGCCGGGACCTTCGTGCCTGCGGCCCGTGCCCAGCCTGTGGCGCAGTTCCCCGCGCCCCTGAAGGTCCGGGACTTCACCTGCGGGCCGGTGGAGGGCTGGTCGCGCAGTTCCCCGCGCCCCCTATTCGGCCCGGACTTCGTCTGCGGGCCGGCGTCGGTTGCTCGCGCAGTTCCCCGCGCCCCTAGGGGGTTGCCCGCAGCCGGAACAGTCGGCTCAGCCCCAGGCTTCCACCGGAACAGTCGGCTCAGCCACAAGCTTTTAGGGGCGCGGGGAACTGCGCGGCCGGCCACCCACGGCCCGCAGACGACAGCCGGCCTTTCAGGGGCGCGGGGAACTGCGCGAGCAACCCACCACCGCGCCGCAGACGACCCACCACACCCAGCCGCCCCCCACCTACCGCAAAACCCACCCACCCCAGGGGCGCGGGGAACTGCGCGACCAGCCACCCACCACCCGCAGACGAAAGCCGGCCCATAAGGGGCGCGGCCGGTCACCCGCGGCCCGGCGCCCGACGGGCGGCCTCGGGGATCATCGGCGTCGCAGCCAGTCCTCCACCTCCGTCCGCAGCTCCCGCTTCAGTACCTTTCCCGTCGCGTTGCGCGGCAGCGGCCCCGTCCGGGCCAGCACGTGCGCGGGCACCTTGTACGCGGCCAGGACCCGCGCCGCGTACGCCCTCAGCTCCTCCGGCGTGACCGGCGAGGCCACCCGCACCACCGCCGCCACCTCCTCGCCCAGCTCCGCGTGCGCCACCCCCACCACCGCCGCGTCCAGCACCGCCGGATGGCCGTGGAGGACGGACTCGACCTCCACGCAGTAGACGTTCTCGCCGCCCCGGATCACCATGTCCTTGATCCGGTCGACCACCGCGATCCGGCCGTCCCGCGCCACCGCGAGGTCACCGGTCCTGAACCAGCCGCCGACGAAGGCGCGTGCGGTGGCGTCGGGGTCGTTCCAGTAGCCCCGTACGTTCGCCTGGGCGCGCAGCCACAGTTCGCCGACCTCGCCCTCGGGCACGTCGGCGCCGTCCTCGCCGACGACCCGCACCTCGGTGGTGGGCGTCGGGCGGCCCACGCTGTCCGGCCACCGCCGGTACTCCGCGCCGAAGTTGGCCAGCACGCCCCCGCTGGTCTCGGTCAGCCCGTATCCGTTGCGCGGCTCCATCCGCTCCCCGTACCGCGCGGTGAGCCGTACCACCAGGGTGGGCGGCGCGGTGGAGCCGCCGGTGTTGAACATCCGCAGCGACTCCATCGGGTCGCCCGCCCGCTCGGCCTCGTCGAGGAGCTGGAGGGCGGTGGTGGGGACGCCCGCGTAGTGCGTCACGCCGTGCTCGCGGATCAGGGCGAGGGCCCGGCCCGCGTCCCACGCGCGCATCATGACCAGGGTGCCGCCCGCGCCCATCACCGAGTAGAAGCCGCTGAACCCCGCGACGTGGAAGAACGGATAGGTGACCAGGGACACCGGCGCGGGCCCCTGCCCCGGCACCAGGCCCCGGCCGAGCGCGGAGGCCGCCGCGTGGAAGCGAGGGTTCATCGCCGCCCCGGCCTGGGCGAGGTGGGTGGCCACGGCCCCCTTGGGGCGGCCGGTGGTGCCGGAGGTGTAGATGATCGTGGCGTCGTCGTCCGGCGACACCGTGACGTCCGGCGGCCCGGCGGCCGGGTCGGGCGCGCCCAGGTCCTCGTACGCCTCGAAGCCCGGCGGAGGAGTGCCCGCGCCCTGGAAGACGATGCCCCGCACCCCCGCCGCCCGCGCCCAGTCCGCGACCCGCTCCGCCCGCTCCCCGTCCACGAGCAGCACCCCGGGCGCGCAGTCGTCGAGCGCGTACCCCAGCTCGGACGCGGTCCACCAGGCGTTCAGCGGCACCGCGACCAGCCCGGCGAGCTGGGTGGCCCAGAACGCGATCTGCCACTCGGGGAGGTTGCGCATCGCCACCGCCGCGCGGTCGCCCCGGCGCAGCCCGTACTCCTCCACCAGGCGCCGGGCCAGCGCCGAGGCCGCCGCGAAGAACTCCCCGTAGGTGTACGTGCCGCTCTCCGCCACGAGGAACGGCCGGTCCCCGTACGCCCAGGTGACCTCCACGAACTCGCGCAGGGTCCGCGGGCCCCCGGTGTAGAGGAGCACCCCGTCCGGCCCCCGCTCGACGGCGAAGGGCGCCCCGGGCGCGGTCAGGAGCGCTTCGGCGGCGGCGGGGGTGTACGGCGGCACGAGGGCCCTCCTTGGCGGCGGGTGCGGGGCGCGGGGCTCCTCGTAACATAGACGCCGCCTCAGCCCGGCAGGAGGCCGCCCGGGCTGGAGCGGACCACCGCGGTCAGCGCCTCGGCGAGGACGCGTACGCCGTCCTCGGTGAGCACCGACTCGGCGTGGAACTGCATCGAGGCGAAGCCGGGGCCGCGCAGCGCGTGCACCTCGCCGGTGTCCGCGTCGCGGCTGACCGCGATGACGCCGTACTCGGGGTGGGTGAGCTTGTCGTCGGCGCTGCGGGCGGCGAACGTGTTGTAGAAACCGACCCGCTCGTACGCGCCGAAGAGGTCGATCTCCTTCTGGACGCCCTGGTTCGGGGTCTCGCGCCGGGCCAGGCCGAGGCCGAGGAGGGTGGCGAGGACCTGGTGGCTGAGGCAGACCGCGACGAACGGGCGCCGCTCGTCGAGGAGCCGGGTCACGGCCGCCCGCAGATGGGCGATCTTGGGGTGGCCGGTCTCCCGGGGGTCGCCCGGCCCGGGGCCCATGACGACCAGGTCGTGGCCCTCGAAACCGTACGGCTCGTCGAAGCGGCGGACCGTCACCTCAAGCCCCAGGGCGGCCAGTTGGTGGCCGATCATCGCGGTGAAGGTGTCCTCCGCGTCGACGATCAGCACCCGGCGCCCGGCCAGCTCCTCGACGGGCGCGGCCCGCCTGGCGGGGTCGCGCAGCCAGAAGCGGGCGATACGGTCGTTGCGCCGCTCCAGCGCCTCGCGCACCCGCGGGTGCGCGGCGAACCGTCCGGCACCGGCCGCGCCGGGGGCGGCGGGCTCGTCCGCGTCCAGGGCGGCGAGGAGCCCCGCGGCCTTCGCCCGGGTCTCGGCGACCTCGCTCAGCGGGTCGGAGTGGCGCACCAGGGTCGCGCCGACGCCGATGCCGATCCGCCCCTCGGCGCTGATGTCGGTGGTACGGATGAGGATGGCGGAGTCCAGGGTGCGCCCGCCGTGCGCGTCGCGGCCGATGAGGGCCATGACCCCGCTGTAGTAGCCGCGCCCCTCCGGCTCGTACCGGGTGATCACCTTGCAGGCGCTCTCCAGCGGGCTGCCCGTGACGGTGGGGGCGAACATCGTCTCGCGCAGGATGTCGCGCACGTCGTGGGAGGTGCGGCCCTCGATGAAGTACTCGGTGTGGGCGAGGCGGCCCATCTCCTTGAGGTACGGGCCGACGACCCGGCCGCCGCCGTCGCAGATCCGCGCCATCATCTTGAGCTCCTCGTCGACGACCATGTAGAGCTCGTCGGCCTCCTTGCGGTCGGCCAGGAAGGCCATCACACCGGGCAGGTCTGGGCCGGCCGCCGGGTAGCGGTAGGTGCCGCTGACGGGGTTCATCACGGCGGTGCCCCCGTGCAGGCTGACATGGCGTTCGGGGCTCGCGCCGACGAAGGTGCGCCCGCCGGTGTGCACCAGGAACGTCCAGTACGCGCCGGACTCCCGCTCCACCAGCCGCCGGAAGAACGACAGCGCGCTGCGCGGGGTGTACGGCGTGATGTCCGCGACGAACGCGCGCTTGACGACGAAGTTGGCGCCCTCCCCGGTGCCGATCTCGCGCTCGACGACCTCGCGCACGATCGCGGCGTAACTGTCGTCGTCCACGTCGAAGCGGCCGCCGGTGAGGACGACCGGCTCGTCGGGCAGCCGCCGCAGGGCCTCGGCCAGCGGCAGTGTGCCCTGCTCGGCCACGGACATCACGAGCAGCGGTTCGCCGTCGTCGGTGCCGGCGAAGCCGCGCTCGACGATCTGCCGGTACGGCACGACCGCCAGCACCTCGTGGCGGGCGCCCGGCCCGGCGGGCGCCTCGGGCACCGGGATCGCGGCCAGCGTGTCGACGGCGCCGACCTCCCCGAGCAGCACCTCCAGAACGTCCCGGCCCACCGTCTCGGGCCGGTGCAGCAGGGCGTACGCGGCGGGGGCGCGGTCCAGGACGCGGCCGAGCAGATCGTGGCCGAGCGGGTCATGGTCCAGCGGCTCCCGGCCCGGCCGGTCCGGGCCCGGCCGGTCCCCGTCCGCCGGGAGGCGGCCGTCGCTCATCGGTGCGCCCCGTCGACGGGGGCGAGCTCGGCGAGGACCGCCTTGGTGGTGGTGACCACCGCGCAGCGCCCGGCCGCGTACTCCAGGGCGAGGCGGTGGTGGCGCTCGGCGAAGTCCGCGACCGCGTCCGCGACGAGGAAGGGCTGGATGTCGTGGGTGAACGCCTCCACCGCCGTCATCAGCACGCCCACGTGCGCGTACACCCCGCAGAGCACCAGCTGGTCGCGGCCGGCCGTACGCATCCTCTCCAGCAGGTCCGACCGGAAGAACGCGCTGTAGCGCCACTTGGTGAACAGCCAGTCGTCCGGGCCGGGTTCCAGCTCGTCGACGATCTGGCGGTCCTCCGGGGTGACCCGCATGCCCGGCCCCCAGAAGTCCTTCAGCAGCCCGCGCTCCCGCTCGCTCATCCCGCCCGGCTGGGCGGTGTAGGCGACCGGGATGCCCGCGGCGGCGCAGCTCTCGCGCAGCAGCACGGTGTTGCGCAGCAGGGGGCCGCCGGGCGACTGGTCCGCCGGCAGCGGCCGCAGGAAGTAGCGCTGCATGTCGTGGACGAGCAGCACCGCCCGGGCGGGATCGACCGTCCAGGGCGCGGTGTTCGCGGGGAGGTCGCCCTCGGCGGGCATCGGATACGGGTCGATGGTGGGCAGGCCCGCCATGGAGGATCCTTTCGCTGTGCCGGTACGGGTGCGCGGTCGGACGCGGCGTGCGTTCATCGGCGTACGTACGTTCACGGCGTACGTGCGCGGCGTACGTCCAGGGGCAGCGGCGGCCGGGGTCAGCCGAGCCAGGCCGAGGCCACCGCGACCGCCTGGCGCGGGTTGAGCCGCGGGTCGCAGAAGCTCGTGTACTTGTCGCCCACCTCGTGCAGCCGGTCGTGGTCGGTGACGCACTCGGTGACGTCGTCGGGGGTGGTCTCCAGATGGATGCCGCCGGCGGTGCCGCCCGCCGTGGTGACCGCCCGGTGGAACTCCACGACCTCCCGGACGACCGTCTTCACCAGCCGCGTCTTGAGCCCGTCGGGGCCGGCGACGGTGTTGCCGTGCATCGGGTCGGTCAGCCAGATCACCGGGTGGCCCGCCGCGCGCACCGCCGCCACCAGCGCGGGAAGCCGCTCCCCCACGGTGTCCGCGCCCATCCGGGCGATGAGCGTGAGGCGGCCGGGCTCCCGGCCGGGGTCGAGCCGCTCGCACAGCGCCAGCAGGTCCGCCGAGGTCGTCGATGGGCCGACCTTGCAGGCCACCGGGTTGGCGACGGCCGCGAGCAGCGCCACATGGGCGCCGTCGAGCCGTCGGGTGCGCTCGCCGACCCACGGCCAGTGGGTGGAGGTGAGCAGCGGCCGGCCGTCGTCCCGGGCGCGCAGCAGCGGCAGTTCGTAGTCGAGCAGCAGCGCCTCGTGGCTGGTCCACACCGGCGCCTCGTGCCGCGCCCCGCGCCCCGGGCCGCTCCAGCCGAGCAGTTCCAGGATGCCGCGCGCCGCCCGGTAGCCGGTCAGCATCCGGGTGGGGTCGGGGCGGCGCAGCTCGGGGTCCGGCTCGGGATCGTTGACCATATGGCCCCGGTAGACGGGGAGTTCGACCCCGGCGACCGTCTCGGTCGGACGCGAGCGCGGCTTGCCGTACTGCCCGGCCAGCCTTCCCACCCGCAGCACCGGCTTGTGCGAGGTCATCCGCATGACCCCGGCGAGCACGTCGAGCAGCCCCGCCTTGCGGGCCACGTCCCCGTGGCCGCTCTCCGCCCAGTCCTCGGCGCAGTCGCCGCACTGCACGACCTGGACGCGCCCGGCGGCGACCTCGGCCAGCCGCCCGCGGAGCCGGTCCACGTCGTCCGCCTCGACGAGCGGCGGCAGCGCGGCGAGCTCCCGCCGTACGCGGACGAGTTCGGGGTGGCCCTGCCAGTCCGGTTGCTGCACCGCGGGCAACGAGCGGAGGAACGTGTGGACGCTGTTCACCTGAAGCCTCCCTGCGTGGCGTGGCACCGCTCACCCGAGGGGCGGATCAGGAAGCGGCCGGACGCCGACTCTCGCAAACCGCGGGAGGAAAACCGAAGGGCGTGCCGCGGACTCCGTGACCTCCGCGCCGGACCTGGGCCGGACTTGACGGAGTGTCCGTCCCGTACGGCGGGGGGAGAAACAGCCGCACCGCGCCGCCGGGCCCCGGTGGCGCAGTCACCACCGGGGCGCACGGTAGCGCGTGACGTCCCGCGCGGAACCGGTGCGCGGGCGGGCCGGCAGTGGCGAGCCACCCACGCGGCGGCGCGACGGGGTGCCCCGTGCACCTCGCCCCTCCCTCCGGCCCCGGCCATGGTCGAAGGGGTGGCTCCGACTGGCCGCCCAGAGCTTCCAGGGGGTTTCCGTGAGCATGCCCGCCGGCCGTACGCGGCCCGTCCGGTACCGTCCCGCCGCCGCCGTGTCGCAACGCACCTCGCCCGCGGTGATGTACGAGCGGGAGTTCATGCTCAGGGACCTGAGCAGCACGCTCTTCGCGTCCCTGCCCCGACGGGACCAGCGCCACAAGGGCGAGCAGTACCTGCGCGGGCTGCTCACGGCCAGGGGACGCCGCTCCATCCGCAACGTGGCGGCCTGCCTGGGCGATCCCACCCTGGAGCAGACCCTCCACCACTTCATCTGCAACTCCACCTGGGAGTGGCGCCCGGTGCGTGAGGCGCTGGCCTGCTGGGTCGGCCACCTCATCGCCCCGCGCGCCTGGGTGGTGCGGCAGACCCCGATCCCCAAGTCCGGCCGCCACTCGGTGGGCGTGGGCCGCGGCTTCGACCTGCACCGCAACCAGATGTTCCACGGCCAGCAGGCCTTCGGCGTGTGGTGCGCCTCCCCCGAGGCGGCGGCGCCGGTGAACTGGCGGCTGGTCCTGCCGGAGCGGCGGGGCGAGGGCGGCGAGGGTAGCGCCCCGGGCGCGCCCGGCAAAAGGTCCCGCGGCCACACCGGTGAGACGCCCGAGGAGTGCGCCACCACCGCCGCCCTGGACTTCGCGGACCTGCGCGGCGCCCCGCTGCTGCCGGTGGTGCTCGACCTGCCCGCCCGCGACCCGAACGCCGTCGTACGGCGGTTCGCCGCGGCCGGGGTGCCGGTGCTCGTACGCGTCGGGCCGGGGGCCCTGTTCACCGTGGAGGAGCCCGCCCCGGCCGGGTTCGCCGCGGGCGCGCTGCCCGCGCACCGCATCCTCGACTCGGTCCGGGGCCGCCGCCAGCGCGTCGGCGCCTTCGCCCCGGACGCCCCCGCGGGCGTACGGAACACCACCGCGGTCAAGGTACGGGTGGGGCTGCCGGGCGGGACGCCGGTGCCCCGGGACGCCCGCGAGGGTGCTCTGGCGCTGCTCGGGGAGTGGCGGGAGCCGCACGGGACGCCGAGCGGGCTGTGGCTGACCAACATGGGCGGGGTGCCCGCCGCCACGCTGCTGGGCCTGACCCGGCTGACCGACCGGGTCGGCCGGGACTTCGCGGAGCACGGGGACCGGGCGGGGCTGCGGGACTTCGAGGGGCGCTCCCTGCGGGGCTGGCACTGCCACATGACGCTCGCCTCGGCCGCCCACGCCGTCCAGGTCCTGGCCGCGGCGCGGCGCGGGCGGGAGGAGGGTTACGTCCCCAAGGTGTCCTGAGCCCCGTCGGCGCCCTCCCGCCGGCCGGGCAGCGCCTCGCGCCGGCGGCGCAGTACGTCCCGGGCGCGCAGCAGCCGTAACGCCAGCTGGGCCTCGGTGGCGCGCTCGGGGCGCTGCCAGCCCGGGCCGAGCAGCTCGGTGATGCGTTCCAGGCGTCGGGTGACCGTGTTGGGGTGAACGTGCAGACCGCCCGCCGCGCGGGTGGGGCTGCTGCCCGCCGCGAAGTACGCCTCCAGCGTCTCCGCCAGCCGCGTCATGCGCTCGGCGTCGTGGTCGAGCACCGGCCCGAGGACCGAGGCGACGAACCCGTCGACGTCCTGGTCGTCGGAGAGCAGCAGCCCGAGGAAGCCCAGGTCGTCGAGGGAGGCGGCGCTGCCCGCGCCGTCCAGCGCCAGCAGCGCGTCGAAGCAGCGCAGCGCCTCCTGGTACACCCGGGCCACCGAGGGAAGCGAGTCGGCGGGGCCCGCCGAGGCCACCGTGACGGGCCCGGTGAGCAGCGGCGACAGCTCGCCGGAGACCGCGCGGGCGACGGCCGAGGCGTCGGCGCCGGGCAGCAGCAGCACGACGCCGCCCTCGTCCGCCTTCATCAGCCCCGAGCCGCGGTAGGCGTACGAGGAGGCCCACACCACCGCCTTGCCGTGCTCCTCGCCCTCCGGCCGGACCACCACCACGATGTGCGACGCGTCCGGGTCGAGGCCCACCTGCCGTGCCTGGCGGGCGAGTTGGTCCGGCGCCTGGGCGGCGGCGGTGAGCAGGGCGTCGAAGAACTCCTCGCGCGGCGGCCCCTCCGCCACGGCCGTGCTGCGCCGCACCGCGAACAGCAGCGCCACCGCCTGTCCCACGAAGCCGAGGAAGGCCCGCTCGTCCTCGGTGGGCTCCCACGCGGCCCGCAGCAGCACCAGACCTGGCTCCTCGCCCGCGCCGACGGGGGCCGCCCACACGTCCGGGGCGACCTGGACCGGGCCGCCCGCCGCGTGCGTCTCCAGGGCCGCCTCCCGTATCCGCGCCTCGTCGAGGTCCGGCGCCCGACCCGCGCCGGCGAGGACGCGCCCGCACCCGTCGCTCACCACGAGCCCGGCGCCGAGCGCCGCGGCGGCGGCCTTGGCCAGCTCGTGCGGATCACCGCCGCCCAGCACCAGCGCGGCCAGCCCCGCCCGCGCGTCCGCCAGCCGCCGCAGCCGCGCGATGGCGGCGTCCGCGCGCACACCCGCCGACTCCAGCGCGACGATCTCCTTGCGGGAACGGTCGAGCAGCCGGGCCTTCTCCAGGGCGACCGCGGCGAAGTCCGCCAGGTACCGCATGACGCTGATCTCGTCCGGGGTGAAGTGCCGCACCACCCGGTCCGCGCCGTACAACGCCCCGATGGACTCGCCTCCCTGACGGATCGGCACCACCATGACGGCGTGCAGCCCCTCGGCCCGGACCATCGCGTCGAGCTGCTCGCCGTGCGGAATGCGGTCGTCGTTGAGGTAGTCGGAGGTCCAGGAGGGCGCGCCGCTCTCGTGCGCCAGTTCCCCGAGGCCACGGCTCTTCTCGACCACCAGCCCCACGTTGAGCGAGGTGGTGTCGCCGTCCGAACTGTGCACGTACGAACCGCCGCCCGGCGTCCGCAGACTGATGTACGCCATGTCGAACCCGAGCAGCCGTCGGGCGCGGCTGGTGATGACCTCCAGCAGGCTGTCGGGGTCGTAGGGGATCGTCATGTCGTGGACGGTGTTGACCAGATCGGCCATCACCGACTCCCGCTGGCGGCGCTGCTGGCCGGAGGCCTGGATCTTCAGGGCGAGCATGGTCGCCCTTTCCAGTTCCTCCAGCGGCGCGGAGGGCAGCTTTTCGCGGCGGGCGCGGTCGAGCAGCTCCTGGAAGTGCGCGGGCGGCGCATCGACGGCGAGCAGTTCCAGAACGGCCAGTGCCGGGGAATCCGATAACGCCTTGCCGTCCGCCATTGCCGCCGCCCCCCATAGGCTCGGAACAGGGCGCGAGCCCCCATCGAACCTACGTTCCCGGGTAGGGCGGGTCAAGGCCGGGTCAAAGGGGCTGACCAGGGCGGGAGGCGGGGCTTGAGCGGGGCGCGAGGGGGGCGCCCCGGGGGGTGCGCGGTGCGGGGTTGCCGGGCGGGGGCGGCGGGGGGTTGCCGGGCGGCCGGCCGGGCCGGGGGGCGCGGCAGCGGGCGGTGGTCGACGCGGCCGGGCGGTGGTCGACGCGGCCGGGCGGTGGTCGGCGCGGCCGGGCGGTGGTCGCGCGGCCGGGCGGTGGTCGGTGTACCGGGAGCCCCTCTCCACGTAGCGGGAGCCTCCCCACACGTAGCGGGAGCGTCCCTACACGTAGCGGGAGCCTCCCTACACGTAGATCGTGCCGTGGGCGAGCACCGCCCCGTGACCGCCGACGTGCACCGCGGCCACCTCCTCCCCCTCCCCCTCGACGTTCGCGTACATCGGGGACGGGCGGCCCATCTCCACGCCCTGGAGGATCTCCAGGTCCTGGCCGTAGGAGGCGAGGCCGTGGCGTGCCAGGTGGATGGCGACGGGCCCGGCGGCGGAGCCGGTCGCCGCGTCCTCGACGACGCCGTACGCCGGGGAGAACATCCGCGAGCGCCAGTGCGTGCCGGAGCCCGCGAAGCAGTACGCCGACATGTCGGGGAAGGCGCGCAGCGCGTTGTGGTCCGGGGTCAGCGCGGAGAGCGCGGCGACGCTCTCCAGGCCGACGAGCACGTGCCGGGGCCCGTTGCGGTACGCCTCGACGGGTGTGACCGACGCGTCGAGCCCGAGGGCGGCGAGCAGCGCCCCGGCGTGCTCGTACGGCTCCCAGACGGGCACGGGCTGCGCCATCCGTACGGAGGTGGCGTCGTCGCCGTGGACCAGCTCGAAGGGGATCGCGCCCATGGCGGTCTCCAGGACGAGCCGGTCGGCCTTGCGCGGGCGGCCGATGGCGACCGCCGTACCGAGGATCGGATGCCCGGCGAACGGCAGCTCGTTGACCGGCGTGAAGATCCGTACGCGCGCGTGGCCGCCGTGCCGGGCGGGGAGCACGAAGGTGCACTCGGAGAGGTTCATCTCCTTGGCGATCCGCTGCATCACCTCGGCGGGCAGGTCCCCGGCGTCGAAGAAGACGGCGACGGGGTTGCCTTCGAGGGGGGTACGCGCGAAGGCGTCCACGACGGTGTACTCATGCATGGAACGGGGTCTCCTGGGGGCGCGGGTACCGGGGGCCGGGGGCCAGGGGCCGGGCTCAGGTGGGGATGCCCTCGCGCCTGACCACGGGGACGGGGATGCCCAGGGCGCGGAGCTGTTGGTTCGGGTTCATGAACTCCCGTTGCAGCTTGATCTTCCCGTTCTCGAACTCGAAGGAGTGGAGGAAGTGGTTCCGGTAGTGCCCCTCGGGATAGCCGGGGAAGAGGATCTTCCCTTCGCCGTCGCACTCCACCCAGAACCGGTTCGGGTCCTGCGTCTCGAAGATCTCGACGTTGATCCACACCCAGTCGGGGAAGCACTTCAGCGACCACACGGCGTGCTCGCCCAGGGTGTCGCGCCCACGGATGGCGATGGGCTCACCGGTGTCGGTGGTCCACAGTCCGCCCACCCCGTCCTCGGTGAACAGCAGGTGCCGCCGGAGCCGGTCCTCGCCACGGCAGTTCATGTACTGCTCGACCACGGCCCGATTGCTCCGCCGCACCTCCGCGTGGTCGTCCTGGAACGTATGCGGCCGGGTGGTCTCGGACATCGCGCGATCCTCCAAGTGCTGCGTCGACGGGTGCGCTGCGAGCGGCTTCGGCCTCGCGTACGTACCGGGGGCCCCGGGGCCGTACCGCACCGCGACCCTGTTCCGGGGCGGGCCGCGTCGGCAACCGGGCGCGGGGGACTTTGGCAGGTGCGGCGGAGACCGGGGGCGGACCTGACGGAGTACGGGTCCCGGGGCGGGGCTGCGGGCCGCACTGCGAGGCGGACGGACTACGGCGAGTGCGTCCAGACCATGGTCAGGTACCCGCTGTAGAAGGCGGAGGCGAGGGCGGCTCCGGTGAGGGTGCACCACACGGTCGTCCGGCGGGCGCGGGCCATCGCGGTGGCGAGGGGGAAGAGGAGGGGGAAGGCCGGGAGCAGGAAGCGGGCCTTGGCGTGGAAGAAGCCCGCCCCGCCGACGGCTATGAGGACAAGGGCGGCGGCATAGACCCAGATCACCAGGGGCGGGCGGCGCAGGGCCAGGACGGCGAGCAGGATGACGGCGGTGACGACGGTCGCGGCGGCCACGACGTAGTCGAGGGTGAGGGTGGGGAGGGTGAACAGGTCGCGCAGGCGCTGGGCGGTGAAGACGCCGCCGTCGAAGGTCGAGCCCCATTGGCGCTGTTCGACGAAGTACCCGTCCCAGCTGCCCATGCGGTGCCCGACCCAGACGACGAAGGCGGCCCAGCCGAGGGGTGCCAGGGCCATCGCGCCGTACAACCGTGCGGTGGGGCGGCGCGGCGCGCGTCTGCCCCGGGCGGGCAGGAGCTGCGGGGTACGCCTGCCTCCGGCGGGGAGCAGCTGCCATGCGGCGCTGAGCACGACGGCGGCGATGACGGCGAGACCCGAGGGGCGGGTCGCGCCGGCGAGCAGGGCCAGCGCCCCGGCGGTGAGCCAGGCCCGGCACAGCACCGCGTACAGGGCCCAGGCGGCGAGCGCGGTGAACACGGGCTCGGTGTAGGCCATGGACTGGACGAGGGCGTGGGGCACGACCGCGTACAGGGCGACCGCGAACAGGGCGACCCGCGCGTCGTACAGCTTCTCCGCGACGGCGAAGATCCCCCAGGCCGCGAGGAGCGAGGCGGCCAGGGCGACGAGCCAGGCCGACCGGTCGGCCGGGAGCCCGGTGACGGCGGAGGTGATCCGTATCAGGGCGGGGTAGAGGGGGAAGAAGGCGAGCTTGCAGGTGGGGCCGCCAAGACCGCAGCCGGGCACCATCGGGCTGGTGTAGCCGTGCTGGGCGATGTTCAGATAGAAGACGGAGTCCCACCGGGTCGCCAGCACCTCGTGCAGCCCCAGCCCCTTGCGGTGCCCCCAGACGCCCACCACGCCTATACCCACCAGGCGCAACGCGATGTGGAGCAGCAACGCGGTCCGCGCCCGCCGCCAGGAGTCGCGTACGGCTTGGGGGGTGGTGCGGGGGTGGTGATCAGGTCCCTGGTGATCGGGTCCCTGCTGGCCAGGCCCCTGGTGGTCAGGCCCCTGCTGGCCGGGCCCCTGGTGATCAGGCCCCTGCTGGCCAGGCCGCCGCGCTGCCGCGTCGAGCGTGTCGGCCCATATGTGGGTGCCTGCCACGTTCCACTCCCCGTCCGCCTGAAGTACTCCGCCCAGGCGGAACCGCGTTCACATTCACTGTTACGGGGAGACACCGTACAGACCGCGGTGCCGGGCCCCCGCCGCACGGTCGCCGTCAACTCCCCCGCCACAAGGTCGCCGTCAACTCCCCCGCAGGCGGGACCGTTGCCCCGGCCCCCTGACCGGGATCCCTGACCGGGACCCCCAGCGCCCGGCATCTCCCCGTACGCCGGGCACGCCACCCGCTACACTGGCGGCGGCGATCAGTCGCTCGTCCGGTTGATCACCCATCTGTCCGAACGTGCCGAGGAACGGGACCGCGTCCGCGATCCGCTCTTCGACACGAGGGCCGACAGATCCCCGCCTCCGTAGCTCAGGGGATAGAGCACCGCTCTCCTAAAGCGGGTGTCGCAGGTTCGAATCCTGCCGGGGGCACAACGCGTTACCGCTCTGACCTGGGGGTTTCCCCCCCAGGGAGGGCTCTACTCGGCCTCGAACTCCTCGTCCGGGACCGTTTGCGTGAGTTGGTGCGTGAGCGGACGGAGAGTTGATCTCCGAAATTTCTACCGACGGATCAGCATCATCCGGCACGTACTCCGGGCCGGGATGCTCCACGTCGTCGGGCTCGGCCTCCGCTTCGAGGGGGTGTTTTCGGAGGTGGCGCGGGCGCGCGGGACGAGCTGGGCTGCGGCCTCGGCGACCGCCAGGTCCGCTTCGGGGAGCAGGCTCGTGTACGTGTCGGCCGTGGTGGTGATCGAGGAGTGGCCGAGCATCTCCTGGATGGCCTTCAGGTCGGCCCCGCCGGCGCGGGCCAGCGTCGCGGCGCCGTGGTGGAGATCGTGGAGCCGGACCGGCGGAAGGCCGATCTCCTCGTACACCTCGATGAACTGTTGCGTGACATTGGCGGGGTGCAGCATCTCGCCGTTCTCCTTGGTGAAGACACGTTCGGTCTCGACCCAGGCGGTCCCCCATTTCTCGCGGTCCTTAGCTTCGGGCGGGATTGTCAGTGCTCCGTGCGACCGTGATCGCACTTGGGTCATGGGATGGTCACGGCTCGATGAGCGCCCATCTCGTTCGCTGGCATGACGCTGACAGCAAGGGGAAATCCGTGGCAATACTCCTCGGCACGTTGCTCATTCGTCGTCTCACATCCTCGAATGGTGAACGGAGAACAGGGACAGGGGCAGGGTTGCCCAGTCCACGCAGGGTGGGGGACGAGGTCCGATCCGGCGCGTCACAGATCGATGCAGCTGTCGGCGGCTTCGAAGTCCCCGTGCCAGTTACCGAGTTCGACGAACGGGTGGATCTGATCTTCCGGACTCCGAAGCGAGAGCGTGATCAGCTGCTCGCCAAGGGGTTGTGCGAACAGCAAGGTTGGGCGATCCGACCGGCCAGCGAACAGGAAGATACCGGGCGGCCGGAGAACCAAGCCGCGTACGTCGTGGAGGTCCGACTTCCCGGCTCGCGCAGGGGTGCCGAAACCGGCGCCCGCAAGCGGCTGCTGGAGGTTGTGGGCAAGCACGTGCCCGTGACCATCGTGGGAGGTTCCCTCGTCCGCACTCAGGCGTCCGAGCCGTTGGTGACCTGGCGGGTCTTTCAAAAGTCCGGCTGGCAAAGCAGGCGGGGCCTTGGCTGGTTGGCCTCGCTGCGCAGCCAGTCAGGACTCGCCGACGAGCAGTGCACCATCGACGTCGTTCCATCCGTTGATGAAGCGGAGGTCCTGGAGCGGCTCGGGCAACAACGGCTCGGAGGTTTCGAGTTCGACGAGTCATGCCATGGAGTGAGAAAGAGCGTGGGGCCCAAGGCCAATGAGGTGGCGGAAGGTAGGAATCCCTGGTGGCACGACCGCCGAGGGGTAGCATGCCGCCTTGCCCTGGGATTCCTGCTCATGTTCTACGGCTGGCTTGCATATGACCGATCCCTGCTCGGCCAGCTGGCCATGTTCGCACCGCTCGCCGTCGCCGCGTGGTACGTCGGTAGCTGGTACACGAGTAATGCGCGTCGCCCTCGGCTCTTGCGCTGGGCAGCTGGGACCCTGCTCTTCGTCGGCAGCGCGATGCCCGGATACATCTGGCACCAACAGAACCCCTACGGGGTCGCCGCACAGGTCAGAAGCATTCTACTCACATGCACCTGTCTGGCTCTGCTGTGGTTTGTACCCCGGGGATGCTGGTTCGCCATTCGCCAGACCTGGATCAGCAGGCACGCCGCCGCCCTACTCACCGTGTTCGTCCTGCCCTTGCCGTGGGCCCTGCCGTTCGTCGGCTCGTTCCTGCAGTTCTTGTATCTGGAGGATGCATTCGGAATTCCCGCTGACTCGGTCTCAACCCCCGTCTATTGGACCGGTGCATCCGCACTGCTCCCTACGCTCGGCTGCATAGGGCTGCTGCTGCCGTCTCTGGCCCTCTACGGCTGGGCGCGCCACTTCCACTGGGCTTGGGAGAAGAGCATTGTGAGCGCCGTGTCCGCATGCACTGCCGCCATGCTCGTCGTCGCTGGTGGAGCTGCGTTCATGAACCGAACCTCCGAAGCAGCCCACCGCGCCGCCCGTGATGTGGTGAACGCGACCGCCCCGGAACCTTACTTCGGAATCCAGGGCAGGCGGATGTGCGTACAGCCACTCGAAGGCAAACTCTCTGTGCACAACGGACCACTCCCAACCGATCGTCCGCTGCTCGCCTTCAGCACGGGCGGCGATGTCCTATACCTGTGGGACCCAGTGCGCGCCCAGGAGCGTGGCGGACCTGACCCCGTGATGTCGGTGCATTCGGCAGAGGTCTCGACATACGCGGTAAACGACGGTGAGAGCCACTGCCCGAAGCGAGCTTGAGGCGCAACAAGCAGAACACCAGAAACCCAGGCACTGATCTCGCCTCAACCCGATTCGGGACAAGGAGGTCGGCAGCTTAAGGCTGGATGGACCTACATGCGGGCGGGACACCGGACAGAACATCACTGCACCGACGGAGACCTCGCTGGTCAGACGAACGGAATTGCGTGAGCGATGCGTGAGCGGACGGTGGAGCATGAGCCGCCAGAGGCAGGACTGGTGATCATGCCAGGTGGTGCTGACCTGCGAGGACAGCACCACCTGGCATGATCCAACACCCTCGATCAGGGATTCGATCCCGCTCCTAAAGTGGGTGTCGCAGGTTCGAATCCTGCCGGGGGCACCAGTGCTTCAAGGCACTACACGACAAAGAGCCATGTCGGGGCAGGTGCCCCGACCTGGCTCTTCTCTGTAGCTCCCGCGCTGTACACGGTCTGGCACGTCCTCGAAACGGTCTCCCTCGCGCGGCGATCTCCTAAATATCACCTAAATGATCACGGAGAAAGCCCAGGTCGCACCCGGCGAATACGGAACGGCCCCCTGCTCGCATGGAGCAGGGGGCCGACCGGTGCCGGGCTCGAAGGTGCCACCTGCGGACACCCGGAGCATCTAGGGGCGGGGGTTACCCGCCAGCCACGGGAACACAGATTGAGGAGCGCGTTGGCGCCGACCGGCAGACCATCAACCGCGGTCGAGATGGAGCACCACGCCGCCCGGATCGACACGCTGCTCCTGATCGCCGACGCCCTCGACGTGCCGCTGTCCGACCTCGTCCGCCCCTAGCGACCGACAACGACCGACGTCGGCCCATCGGGTGACGCCTCCAGCTCGCGCAGCAGCTGCACCACATCACGGCAGCACTCAGCGAGATTCCGCGCGTGCACGTACTGCCGGACCGGCGTGTTCTCCTCCCGCACCTGGCCCAGCTGTCGGTGCGCCTCGGTGATGGCCAGCAGGACGCGGCTACGCGCGGGAGCGTCGGATGGCATCCGGGCCGCCGCGTCGTGGAGCGCTGGCAGCGCCAGCATGAGGTAACCGTGGGCCCGCGCCGTCGCTTCCGCCGCCGCATCCAGATCGTGCGCCCGGGTTGTCGTCCCGGTCAGCAGGGCGCGGCATCCCCGCTCGATGTCGCCCAAGTCGAGGCCCGGCGCGGACCTTGGGTTGGCGATGCGCTGGGTACCGAGCCGGATCAGCCGGCCAACCCCTTCCGGTGTGCAGAGGTCACCTACACCGCGGGGCGGAAGCAGCCAGTAGATCCCGGGCCGTGCGGTGCGGGGGAGGTCGGGGACCCCGAGATAGGTCCCGCGGGCAAGGTGCTGGACGTCCCGGGTGTCGTGCTGGGTACAGGTGCCCGGTGGTACGAGGGCGTAGTAGGAGACGCTCCTCGCGTATGCGTCGTGGATGACCGGGCCGTCCAGCATCCGCTCCAGATGCGGGCCGACGACCTCGGGGTGTCCGCTCTGCATGGCGGCATGGACGATCTCGGCGGAGATGCGCACGGCGTCGAAGATGCCGCCGCAGGGGAGCATGGCCGCGCCGCCCTGCGCCCACTCCAGCCAGGCCGCGGACGGGGTGGTGTGCGCGGACGCGAGCCACTGGGAAATGGCCGTCTGCTGGTCGATCACGATGCGACCGCCTCAGATGTCTCGACGCACCGGATGAACGCTCCGAGGTCTGTCAGCCAGGCGCCGAGCTTGGCCCGGTCCGTCGGCGTGCTGGCGCCCATGTGGGCAGCGGACGGCGTGATGATTCCCGCGACCCGGCCCTCCTCGGCGAGGTGGGTGACGCGCATCAGGGCGCGGCGCTGCGAGCGTGGCCGGTCCGTGGGCGCGATGTCGTACAACGCAGCGGTGACGACGAGATCCTGCTCGGTGGCGTAGGCCCGCAGTTGCTCAAGCGTGGGCACGCAATCGTGATCCGTAGCTACGCAGGCGTACAGAGCCACACGTGGGCGTGGATCTCGGGCGGGTTCCGGGCTGATGGCGTGCACAGGGCGCCCCCTCATCGGTGATGGATGGTCTCCGTCTCCGAACGTAGGGGCGCCCTGCGGATACCGAGGACACAGATGGTGTCCCCTTGCTCACGCAGCGAGCAGACCGACCTTCGTGGCGAGCTCAGCCGCTCGGCGCCGCCGGTCCGCGACCTTCGACTCGGCCTCTTCCAGGATGATCGACTTCGCGTAGCCGTTGTAACGGATCGTCTCGGGCGCCGATTCGTACGCCTTGTCGAGAGTCGCGATCGCCACGTCCGGCTGCCCGTCGAGCTGGAAGCCTCGGGCTTCCTCGATCCGGTGCCGGGCCCTGCGCGGCCGCGACGGAATCGTCACGCTGTCCGCCCGCCCGGCCTGCCTCACCGACTCCGGACCGGCGTGGAGTTCAACCGCCACGGTCACCGCGTGCGCGCCCATGATGGCGCGGGAGAACGACGTCACCGGGTGGAAGTAGTCGACGGGCAGCCGCCCGGCCATCTCCCGCGCCCTGTCCCAATGCCCCCACGCCACACCCTTTTCGCCGCGGCGAGCCGCCGTATACCCGGCCTCGAACGTGAGCGCTCCAGCAATCGCCAGCACGGGGTCCGAGGCATCCGGCAGGAGAGGCGACAGGTACCGCAGAGCTTCGACGGTGACCGCGTCGGCAGCCTCGTAGTGGCCGGGCCCGGAGTCGCGGTGAGCCTGCGCCATCAGCCACGCAGCGACGCCCACGGCGTGGGGGTCGTCGCTCTGCTGGGCTGCGACCATGCCGCGCTCGGCGACCCGCCACAGCAGGCTGCTGTCGGGCTGGTAGGCCACGAAGAACTGCGACAGCGAATACACCTCGGCGAGCACTGCCTGCGCCGCGCGCCACTCGGCGGGCTGCTGCGCCTGACGGACCGCGAGCTGCGCGTCCTCAATGAGACCGGGCAACAGGGAGCCGATGACCTCGCGGTGGTTGGGGGCGGAGTGCCGCTGCGACCAGGCGAGTTCGAGCCGGGCCCGCAGGTGCTCGGCCGACGGTGCCTCGCGGCTCGTGGTCAGGGGGTAGGAGTCGACGGCCGCGCGGACGGCGGCGAGCCGCGGGTGGCCAGGGCCGATGAACAGGTCGACGTGCCTGTCCGGTCGACCGGTGAGATCAGCGAGGTCCCGGACACGCAGCGCCTCCGCGATCATCATCACCATATCGATGCCGGGTGCCTGGAGTTGACCGTTCTCCACTCGCTTCACCCAGCTCGCCGACTTGTCGACGAGCCCGGCGAGGACGGTGCGGCTCATGCCTCGGCGCTCGCGGAGGATCTGCATTCTCTGGCCGAACCTCAGCGGGTCGACGTACGGGTCCGGGGTAGCGTCAGGTGACACGGCCTTGTCCCATCTCTGTGCAGCTAGTCACTTCACAGGGTATGGGGCAGGGCCCTTCTCATGTGAGCCGCTCGTCAAGGGTGCCGCGCCGAGGCGGCCGACCTCGCCCGGACGCAACGGTGGATCGAGCAGGAGCGGGCCCGGCTCACCGAGGAAGCACGCCGCCGGACACCCGCGCCCCCGCCGCCCTGGCTCGGCCGAGCAAGGACACACTTCGGCATTGGATTCAGCCAAGGCACACGTGTCGCCGTACTTCAGGCAGGTGCCGATGAGATCAACAGGTGTGCTCAGGAGACAGGCTGGAAGTTCAATGATTCTCGGTCGGTCGACATCCAAGACTGACGTCAACGCCTGTATACAGCGGTGGCCGTGCGCGCGATCTCGCGCAGCCACAGCGTCCAGACAGCCTTACGGCCGAGCGGCACGGACTCCGGGCCGGGATGCCGCGAAGGGCCCTCTGGATGCGCCGGCGCACGTCAGGGGCGCACGCCAGACCTACCAGCGCCCATGAACATGAAGCAGCCCCGGCTCCTGCGCAGACGCCGGTCGGCGGTGCGGGGCGTGAGCGGGATCAGCGTGCCGGACGGGTGGCAGCCAGTACGCTGAGTCCAGCGGGATCGGGTCCTCAGCACAGTGTCCGGGAGGTGCTTCATGGCAGCCGAGATGGTGGCCCCGGCGTGGATGCACGAGCAGATCACGGCGGAGGAGTACGAGTCCTGGTCCGAGGAGCAGTGCGCCGGGATCGAGATCGTGGACGGGATGGTCGTCGTGAGTCCGAGTGCGTCGAAGCGGCACAACCGACTCGCTCGGATTCTGGCGAACGCCCTGGATGCCGCCGCAGGCCCGGAGTGGAACGCCGACACGGACTTCGACGTCCGGCTTCAGGACGTCCCGCTCACCAATCGCCGCCCGGACGTCGTCGTGTACCGCGCGGACACGATCGACATCACCCCCACCCGTCCTGAGCATGTGCTGCTGGTCGCGGAGGTGGTGTCGCCGGGCTCGGAGACCACCGACCGGGTCGTGAAGGTCGACCAGTACGCCAAGGCGGGCATCGGCTTCTACTGGCGGATCGAGCAGGCCGCGACCGGCCTTCCTCTCGTGTACACGTACGTTCTCGATCCCGCGACGGGGGCCTACCGGGACGGAGAGGTGTTCACCGGCGTCCTCAAGGCCGCGGCTCCCTTCCCGG
This sequence comes from Streptomyces sp. NPDC005878, assembly GCF_040629815.1. NCBI lineage: Bacteria > Bacillati > Actinomycetota > Actinomycetes > Kitasatosporales > Streptomycetaceae > Streptomyces > Streptomyces sp. NPDC005878. Next base: position 14,697 of record NZ_JBEXWK010000024.1, on the reverse strand, counting down.
TGGAAATCGACCTCGGCCACATCTGACCCACCAGCCGGACCAAGCGGCTCGCCGCGCGTTACTGACCAGCGGCAACAGCATCGCCCGGCAGCGCCACCTCGCCGCGACCGCGCTCCCAGCGCTCCCAGCGCTCCCCGCACATGAGGCGAGCCGGAGCCTCACCACTCCGCCAGATTCCGCACCGCGGTCCTCGGCAGGACCCGTCGGCACGACCCCGGCCCGGCCTCGTACAACCGCGCCCCGCGCCAGCCCGCCCGCCTACGCATCCTCCACATGCCCGCACGACGCGCAGACCCAATAGTCCCGCTGCGCCCACATCGTGCGTCGGCACCGGCCGCAGCCGCGGGTCTGGATCCCGTGGGGGCCGAGCGGTGGTGGGTCCGGGGTCGTCGCGGCGTACTCGACGATCTGGTCCCGGACCCGATCGTCCGTGGTGGCGGCCATCCGGAGCAGGCGGGCGGTGCGGCTGCGGGCCTCGTCGGCGAAGTCGGTCGTCATCTCGGGAGCAGGTTACGGGCGGCCGGGCCGGGGGCGGGCCGCGTACGGGACGTTCACCTGATTGTGTCGCGCTCGCGATCGCGGACGTACCGCTGCCGGGCCGGTCAGGTCCGAGGGTCGGCTCCGAGGCGACGGCTCCGGGGGACGGTCGTGGATGGCCGGCCGACCTCGTTGAGGGCGCTCAGAAACCCGCCCCCCGAAAAGTCCCCCCAAGAAACCCCTCCCCACGGCAACCTCCCCCCACCCCAGCGACCACTGACCACTGACCACCTACCGGATCCGATCGACAAGTCCCGCTCGTCGGCGATCCGTCCTGTCTCTGGTGTACGGCCGCAAGGAGATCGACCCGCCGTGAATGAACCCATACACAGATCCGTGGACACCCGCACCCCCGGCCCCCGCGCCCGTCGCGGCCGGCACCGGCGGCGTTGGACCGCTACCGGGCTGATGCTCGGCGTGCCGGCCATCGTGCTGCCGTACTTCCTGTTCGTCCAGGACGACTCGCAGGCCGCGACCGTCGACGCCGACGCCTACTACCAGCTGGTCTCCGTGCGCAGCGGCAAGGTGCTGGACGTCAACGCGTTCTCCACCGCCGACGGCACCCGGATCCAGCAGTGGACCGACCAGCACACCGCCAACCAGCAGTGGAAGCTGAAGTCCGCCGGGGGCGGTTACTACGAGCTCGTCAACCGCAACAGCGGCAAGGTGCTCGGCATAGCGCGCGACTCCACCGCGAGCGCCGCCGTCGCCGAGCAGCAGACCGACCGGGCCGCCGCCTCCCAGCAGTGGCGGATCGACGACGTGGGCTCCGGGGCCGTCACCCTCACCTCTCGCCGCAGCGGGCAGGTCCTGGACGTGCTGGGGGGTTCCTCCGCCGAGGGCGCCGCCGTCGTCCAGTATCCGGGCAAGGGCAGCACCAACCAGCAGTGGAAGCTGGTCAGGGTCGGCGAGGCGCCGGCCACCGGGAGCGGGAACGGGAGTGGGAGCGGGGCGGCAACCGCCGCCGCCGGGCCGTACACCTGGAAGAACGCCCAGGTCGTCGGCGGCGGCTACGTCACCGGCCTGGTGTTCAACCCGCGCGAGAAGGACCTGCTGTACGCCCGCACCGACATGGGCGGCGCCTACCGCTGGGACGCCGCCGCCGCGCAGTGGATCCCGCTCACCGACTGGATCGGCGAGAAGGACTGGAACCTGCTGGGCATCGACTCGCTGGCCACCGACCCCGTCGACCCCGCACGGCTCTACCTCTCCGCCGGCACCTACACCAACGAGTGGGCGGGCAACGGCGCGATCCTGCGCTCCACCGACCGGGGCCGCACCTTCCAGCGCACCGATCTGCCCTTCAAGATCGGCGGCAACGAGGACGGGCGCGGCGCCGGGGAGCGGCTCGCGATCGACCCCGCGCATCCCGGGACCCTGCTGCTGGGCACCCGGAAGAACGGGCTGTGGCGCAGCACGGACCACGGTGTGACGTGGGGACAGGTCTCCTCGTTCCCCGTCAAGGGCGGGGCGGGCAGCGGCGCGGGCATCTCCTTCGTGACGTACGGACCGGCAGGCAGCGGCACGGTCTACGTCGGTGTCGCCGACAAGTCCGCCTCCCTGTACCGCTCCACCGACGGCGGCGGCACCTGGCAGGCCGTCCCCGGGCAGCCCACCGGGCAGCTGCCGCAGCACGGTGTGGTCTCCGGTGACGGCTCGCTGTACCTGACGTACACCGACGCCCTCGGGCCCAATGGCGTGACGGCCGGGTCGGTGTGGAAGTACGCGCCGAAGGGCGGCGCCTGGAAGAACGTCTCCCCGTCGCGGGGCAGTTACGGGTTCTCCGGTCTCGCCGTCGACCCGCGCAAGCCGTCCACGGTGATGGTCACCACCCTCGACCGCTGGTGGCCCGAGGACGAGATCTACCGGACCACCGACGGCGGGGCGAGCTGGAAGGGTCTGGGCTCGACGTCGGTACGGGACGCCTCCGGCGCTCCCTACGTCGGTACCGGCATCGGGCACTGGATGACCGCCCTGGCCATCGACCCCTTCGACTCCGGGCACGTGCTGTACGGCACCGGCAACGGCATCTGGGGCAGCAAGGACGCCGACGCCGTCGACAGCGGCCGCACCAGCCACTGGGCCGTGGGGGCGCGTGGTCTTGAGGAGACCGCGCTGGCGGACGCGATCGCCCCGCCCGGCGGCGCCGCCGTCATCACCTCCATGGGCGACCAGGGCGGCTTCCGCCACGACTCGCTCCAGGTGCCCGGCGCGCAGATGAAGAACCCGGTGATGACGAACAGCACCGACATCGACTTCGCGCAGTCCAACCCCTCGGTGATGGTCCGCGTGGGCCGGGGCGGCGCGCAGGACGGGGCGTACTCCGCCGACGGCGGCCGCACCTGGACGGGCTTCGGGTCGGAGCCGGTCGGCAGCGCCCACAGCGGGCAGGTCGCGCTCTCGGCGGACGGTTCCGTCATCGTCTGGACCCAGGCCGGGCAGGCCCCGTACCGGTCGCTGGACAAGGGCAGGACCTGGTCGCGGGTCGGCGGGCTCGGCACCGGTGCCGTCGTCGTCGCCGACCGCTCCTCGGCCAGGACCTTCTACTCGCTGTCCGGCGGCACGCTCCACGCCAGCACGGACGGGGGCGCGACCTTCTCGGCCCGCGCCACCGGACTGCCCGAGGGCCGGCTCGCGGCCGTTCCCGGTGTCGCCGGGGACCTGTGGATCTCCGGCGGGGGCAAGGGGCTGCTGCACTCCACCGACGGCGGCCGTACGTTCGCCCCGGTCGCCGGGGTGCGGGCCGCCTCCGCGCTGGGCTTCGGCAAGGCCGCGCCCGGCGCCTCCTACCAGGCGCTCTATCTGATCGGTACGGTCAAGGACGCCACCGGGGTGTTCCGCTCCACCGACCGGGGCGCGAGCTGGCTGCGCGTCAACGACGACGCCCACCAGTGGGGCAACTTCGCCGGCACCGGCGTCGTCACCGGTGACCCCGACGTCTACGGCCGCGTGTACGTCGGCACCAACGGGCGGGGGCTGCTGTACGGCGACCCGTCCTGACGCCGCTGTACGGCGACCCGTCCTGACGCCGCGGCCCTGACGGGCCGCCCGGCGCCTCACGCGCAATGACTGTCGAACCCCCCGACCCCCGCCGCCCCTCTCCCCGTCCCCACCCCGACCGCGAGCGCCACCGCCTGGGCCGCGTAGGCGAGCATCCGCTCGCCCTCGGGGGTGAGGGCCGTGCGGGGGCGGGCCAGGACGTGGCCCAGCCAGGTCGGGCCCGCCCAGACCGCCGCCTGCCAGGTGTCGTGGTCGAGGAGCTGGGGGGTGCGGGGGGCCGGGGCGGGGGCGGGGAGGTCCGGCCAGGGGTCCTCGCGGCCCGCCAGGACGCGGCCGCGGTGGTCGCGGACCAGGATCTCGGCGTCGAGGAGCACCCCCACCTCCGCCGCCAGACCCGCCACGCCCCGGCCGGCCAGGGCGAAGCCGATGATGTGGTCGCGTACCGCCTCCAGCGAGCGCTCCTTCAGGATCGTCTCCATCGCCAGGGCGCTGTGCTCCTCCAGCTTGGCCACCTCGGCGTTGTAGAGCTCCAGCCACTGGGCCTTGTCGACCGCGGCCGCCGCCAGGTCCGCGAGGGAGCCGAGGAGGGCGGCCTCGTCGGGCTCGAAGTGGCGTACGTCCCGGTGCGCGGCGTACAGCACGCCCACCGTGCCGCTGGCGTGGTGCAGGGGCAGCGCCAGCACCGAGCGGATGCCCTCGCGGGCGATCGCCGCGTCCAGGGCCGCGTCGTGCTCGATCCGGGTCTCCGCGTGGTAGTCGGGCGTCCAGAAGGGCGCGCCCGTGCCCCGGACCACCGCCCCGATGCCGTGGTCTCCCGACAGGTGCAGGCCGATGTGGAGCGAGGTGGTGGCGCCCGCCGACGCCCGCACCACCGAGTCGCCCGAGCCCGTGGTGAGCAGGGCCACGAACGCCATGTCCACGTGCAGCAGTGCCCGGGTGCGGTGGGCGACCGTCTTCACCAGGCCGTCCACGTCGCAGGACGAGGCCAGTTCGCGGGCCGTGTCCAGCAGGGCCGCCAGGTCCGCCTCGCGCCGGCGGCGGCGGTCGAGCAGGCCGTGGACCGTACGTCCCAGACGGCCCGCCCGGTGGACGAGGGCCAGCTCCTCCGCCGTCGCGCCCCGGTCGTGGGCGTGCAGCAGGACTTCCTCCATGGCGTCCAACGGCGCCTGGGCCGCCAGGAGTTCGAGGATCCGTAAGGCTCCCCCGGGGCCGTCCCCGCCGTGCTCGCCGCCGGGCTCCCCGTGTGCCGCCGCAGCCGCCGTGCCCTTCGCCACCACAAGCCTCCCCCCGGACGCGTCGGCCTCAGCGATACGCATCGGCGACCCCCCTCAGCGTTCCGCGCCCAAGATATGTGCGCGTTGTGTGGAGGCGGAAGGGGGGAGTCATGGTGATCCGGCGATCGGGCCCCCGGTCCACGCCCCCGGGGCGCGGCGTCCGGTCCGCCCGGCGCGCCCCCTCACCCCCACACCCGCTGCTCCGACTCCTCCCCCAGCGGCGCGTAGTGCTCGGTGAACAGCTTCGCCACCAGTTCGCCGCGGCTGGACACCCGGACCTTCTCGAAGATCGCCTTCACATGGTCGCGGACGGTGTGCGGCGAGAGGAACAGTTTCCCGGCCATCTCCGCGGTGCCCAGACCGCGCGCGATGTGCTGGGTGATCTCCAGTTCGCGGTCGGTCAGTTCGTACGCCTTCACCATCAGCGGGGCCACCTCCGAGATGGAGGCGCGCTCGATCACCACGGCCGACGCGCCCAGTTCGCCGTCCGCGCCGCGCAGGCAGGACGCGTGGCAGGCCAGCCAGCGGCCTCCCCGGCTGCGCACCCGGACCCGTGCCACGCCCTTGTCCCAGCCCGCCGCGATCGCCCGGGCCTTGCTCGCCGTGCTGTGCATCCAGGCCGGGACCGCCACCCCCAGCGGGGTCGGGGTCGAGGGGCCGGGCAGCAGGTCGTCCAGGAGCTCGCGGGCCTCGTCGTTGACCGACAGGAGGCCACCCGCGGCGTCGAAGAGCAGCAGGCCGGGGCCCGGCCCGTGGCTGGGGGTGGGCTCCGCGGACGGTTCGGTGAAGGACCGCAGCCGCCGGGCCATCGCGGCGGAGAGCTCCTTGACCACCAGCGCGTCGTCCGCGCCGAACGCCGGCGCGCCCTGCGCACGGAAGAGGCTGACCTGGCCCCACGGGTGGCCGCCGACCCGCAGCACGGCGCGCAGTTCGTCGTCGAGGCCGCGCGGCGCCAGGAAGTCGCGGTAGAGGGTGCTGCGGCCGGGCAGTCCGCCGGTGGCCTCGCGCAGTCCCGCCACCGGCAGCGGCGCGCGGGCGAGGTCGCGGAAGAGGTTGATGTTCTCGGTGAGCAGCTCGGACTCCCAGTAGACCGAGCAGCCCTCCTCGGTGAGGTTCTCCACCCGGATCGGTGAGGTCATCATCCCCGTCACCGGGTCGGTGGCCCGCCACACCGAGGCGTCGTACGGGATGAGGCGGCGCAACTGCTCGGAGGCGGTCGCGAACAGGGCGAGGGCGTCGGGGGCCGCGCCGATGGCCGTCAGGAGCGTGTCGATGGCGTGGGTGGTGCTCGCGTTCCTGGGCACGGTCACGGGCCGGTACTCCTCGCTCGCCACCCCTCGCGCGCGGGTGGGCCTCGTCGGGTGCGCGTCTGCCCCTCCATGCTCCCGCACCCGAACGCCCCGCACACCCCCCTCAGTTGAGGGGGGCGGTGCCCGGGCAACACCTTGTTCTCGGGATGTCGCCCCGGGGTCCGCGCCGCCGACGATGGGACACGCCGGCCCCGCCCCCCCCCACCCCGCGCCCGATTGAGGAGGCACCCCTCGTGCGACCTGCCGTGCAGCATCCCCCGCACCTCCCCGCCGACCAGGTGGCCGCGCTCGCCGCGGCCGTACGGGGGCCGGTCCTCCTTCCCGGGCAGGACGGGTACGCGCGGGAGAGCGCGGGCTTCAACACCCTGCTGGAGCACCGCCCCGCGCTGGTGGTGGGCGCGACCGGGGCGGCGGACGTGGTGGCGGCGGTCCGGTTCGCCGCCGGGCACGGGCTGCCGGTCGCGGTCCAGGCCACCGGCCACGGCGTGGCCCGGGCCGCCGACGGCGCGGTGCTCGTCTCCACCCGCCGGATGACCGGGCTGCGGATCGCCCCGGACCGGGGCACCGCGCGGCTGGCCGCCGGGGTGCGGTGGGAGCAGGTCGTCCACGAGGCCGCCGTCCACGGCCTGGCCCCGCTCAACGGCTCGTCCCCGCTGGTCGGCGCCGTCTCGTACACCCTCGGCGGCGGCCTCGCGGTGATGGCCCGCACCTTCGGGTACGCGGCCGACCACGTCCGCGGCCTCGACGTGGTCACCGCCGACGGTGAGCTGCGCCAGGTGGACCAGGAGCGGGAGCCGGAGCTGTTCTGGGGGCTGTGCGGCGGCAAGGGCAACTTCGGGATCGTCACCTCGATGGAGATCGGCCTGATGCCGGTGCCCCGGCTGTACGGCGGGGCGCTCACCTTCGACGGGGCGGCGGCCCCGGTCGTGCTGCCCGCCTGGCTGGACTGGACGGCGTCGGCGCCCCTGGAGATGAGCTCCTCGCTGGCGCTGGTCCGCTTCCCCGACGACCCGGCGCTGCCCGGCGAGGTCCGCGGCCGGTTCGTCGTCCAGGTGCGGATCGCGTTCACGGGCACGGCCGCCGAGGGCGCCCGGCTGGTGGCGCCGCTGCGGGAGTCGGGGCCGCGCGTCCTCGACACCGTGCGGGAGATGCCGTACACGGACGTCGCCTCGATCCACGGCGACCCGACCGAGCCCTACCCGTACCACGAACGCACCCTGATGCTCGGCGAACTGGACCGGACCGCGGCCGGGCGCCTGCTCGCTGCGGCCGGGCCGGACTCCGGGTGCTCGCTCGGCCTGGTGGAGCTGCGCCACCTCGGCGGGGCGCTGAGCCGGCCGGTGCGGCACCGGAACGCGGTGGGCAACCGGGACGCGCGCTTCTGCCTGCTCACCGTCGCCCCCGGCGGGCCGCGCCCGGCCGGTCCGGGCCAGGACGACCTGCTCCTGGAGCGGCTGGCGCCCTGGGCGACCGGCGGGAAGTACCTCAACTTCCTGGACGCCTCGGCCGGTGACGACCAGGTCCGGGCGGCCTTCACCCCCGAGGCGTACGCACGGCTGGGCGAGCTCAAGGCGCGGTACGACCCCGCCAACCTCTTCCGCGTCAACCACAACATCGCCCCGGCGGCCCTGGCGAGCGAGGTGCCGGCGTGAGGATCGGGGTGGTCGGCGCGGGGCCCATGGGCCGGGCCGCGGCACGGCAGTTCGCGCTCGCGGGCGAGACCGTACGGCTCGCGGACCGCTCCCCGGAGCGCGCGGTGCGGGCGGCCGCGGCGGCGGGCGCGGGCACCCGGGGCCGGGTCGAGGCCCATGACGTCGAGGGCGTCCTGGAGGCCGACCTCATCACGCTCGCCATGGGCAGCGAGGACACCCTCGCCTTCGTCACCCGGCACCGCGCCGCGCTCGCCGGGAAGATCCTCATCGACACCACCAACCCGGTGGAGGAGGCCGGGGCGGCGGCGCTCGGCCGGGCGGGCCCCAGCATGACCGAGCTGATCGCCCGGGCCGCTCCGCAGTCCTCCGTGGTGAAGGCGTTCAACACCACCTGCGCGGCCACCCTGTTCGCCGGGCGGGTCGACGGCGCCCACCTCGACGTGTTCGTGGCGGGCGACGACTACAGCGCCAAGATCCCGGTCATCGAGCTGATCGACCGGGCGGGGCTGCGCGGCCTGGACGCCGGCGATCTGCGCAACGCGCACGTCCTGGAGCAGATGGCGCTGCTGTGCCGGGAGCTCATCGAGCGGCTCGGCCTGGGCCGCGACGCCGGGATCAAGCTCCTGCCCGACGGATGAGGAGGCCCCCGCCCCTGCGCGCATCCGCGCCCGTACGTCCGTACCCGTGACCGAATCCGCGCCCGTGTCCCGCCCGGCCCCCTCCCCGACGGGCCGCCCCCGTCCCCTGCCCGCACCCTCCGAAGGAGTCACCGTGCGTCTGCGCCTACTCGTCCTCGCGTTGGGAAACTTCGCGATGGGCGTCGACACGTTCATCATCGCGCCGATCCTCGACCCCATGGCCGACGACTTCGGCGTCTCCCGCACCACCGCGGGCTGGCTGATCACCGCCTTCGCCCTGGCGTACGCGATCGGAGGGCCGCTGCTCGCCGCCGCCACCGGCCACCGGCCGCCCCGCCAGCTCCTGCTCGGCGCGCTCGGCGTCTTCGCGGTCGGCAACGCGCTCACCGCGGTGGCAGGGGACTACTCCTGGGCCATGGCCGGGCGGGTGGTGGCCGGCGCCGGGGCGTCCATGTACACCGCCAACTCCCTGGCCGTGGCACGGGCGATGGTGCCGCCCGAGCGGGCCGGTCGGGCGGCGGCGCTGGTAGTGGGCGGGCTGACCGCGGCCATCGTGCTGGGTCTGCCGCTGGGCGCCTGGCTCGGCGACCAGGCGGGCTGGCGCGCGGCCCTGTGGCTGGTGGTGGGGCTCACCGCGGCGGCGACGGCCGGGATCGCGGCGACCGTGCCGCGGCTGAAGGGGCAGGCGGCGACGACCCTGCGGGCCCGGCTGGCTCCGCTCGGGCAGCCGCGCGTCCTGGTCACCCTGATCGCCACCTGGCTCTGCCTGAGCACCAGTTGGACGGTCTACAACTACATCGACGAGGTGATGGACGAGGCGACCGGCGGCGACGCGGGCCGCACCTCGCTGATCCTGCTCTGCTTCGGCATCGGGGCGGTGTCGGGCAACCTGCTCACCGGGCGCCTCACCGACCGGATCGGACCGGTGCGGACCATCACCGTCGCCGCCCCGCTCCTGGTCGCCGCCGCCACCCTGACCCCGCTGCTGTCGACGTCGCTGGGCGCGGGCATCGCGATGGCCGTCGCCTGGGGCGTCTGCCACTGGATGATCAATGTGCCGCAGCAGATGCGGCTGGTGGCGACCGCGCCGCAGTCCGCGCCGCTCCTGCTCGGCCTGCACCAGAGCACGATCTACATCGGGATCAGCACCGGGGGCGTGGCCGGGGCCGCCGGCTACTCCGCCGACGGCGCCACGGGCGTCGGCTACGCGGCGCTCGCCGTGGGGATCGTGGCGCTGGGCGTCCTCGCGCTCTCCCTGCGGATCAACCGCCCGGCCACCGCCCCCGCCGCGGCCGCTCCCACCACCGCCCCGGCCCGGTAGCGGGGGCGCGCCACGACCGGCTCCACGCGTACTCCACGGGCCATCTGAAATCCTTGCCGAAGACGTTCCGCCCGGCCGCCGCATCGGCCGGGCCGGAATGGTTGCCCCTGGCGGCCGAAACGACCTCCAGAGGCCGAAAAGAGATGCTAGAACGCCGACTTGGGGAGGGCTCAGCCAATGCAGTCAGCGGGAAACCCGGCATTCACTTTCCGAATACTCGGTCCACTGGAAGTCGAATGCGCGGGCCGGAAGGTCCGCCTCGGTGGATTCAGACAACAGGCACTGCTCGCCACGCTCTTACTGGAAGCCGAACACGTCGTACCGATCGAACGGCTCCTGGAGGCCATCTGGGAGGACACCCCGCCCGCCTCCGCCAAGGGGCAGGTGCGCATCTGCGTCTCCGCCATCCGCCGCCAGTTCGTCGGGGCGGGCGTGGGGGACCTCATCGAGACGCATCCGGCCGGGTACCGCATCCGGGTGCCGAACACCGCGCTCGACCTGGCCCGCTTCGCGCACCTGGCGGCGCTGGGCCGCTCGGCCGCCCGCGACGGGCAGCCCGAGCAGGCCGTCGACCTGTTCCGCTCGGCGCTGGCGCAGTGGAAGGGGCCGGTGGCGGCCGGCCTGGAGAGCCGGGTGCTGCGCCAGGCCGCGACCATGCTGCGCGAGGAGCAGCTCTCCGTCCTGGAGGAGTGCGTCGACCTGGAGCTCCAGATGGGGCGGCACCGCAAGGTCGTCGGGGAGCTGTACCGGCAGGTCGCCGAGAACCCCTACCGCGAGCAGATGTGCGCCCAGCTCATGCTCGCCCTGTACCGCTCGGGGCGGCAGGCCGACGCGCTGCGGCAGTTCCGTGAGACCCGGACGCTGCTCTCGGCGGAGCTGGGCATCGACCCCGGGGAGTCGCTGCGCACCCTGGAGCGGGCCATCCTCGCCGAGGATCCGTCCCTGGAGGCGCCCGGCCGCCCGGCCCCGGTGGAGGCGGGCCGTACGGCTCCGGTCGCGTCCCTGATCCGCCAGGCCTCGCACCGCGCGGTGAAGATGTCCTGGAGCGACCACACCCTGGCGATGCGCACCCGGCTGACCAGTTTGCAGCAGGCCAATCTCCGTCTCCAGGCAACGTTGAATCTCTGACGAAATCGGGTGGGCACCGTTCCCACCAGCGTTTTCCCTACTGCCCCGTGCCCCCGGCACGGGGCATTTCGCGTCCGGTATCGCCGCGCGCCCGGCCGCGATATCCGCGTGAAACCTGGCCGATACGCGTCTTTGGCAGCGTCACCGCCGGTGGGGCCGGACCGGAAGGGAACGGGGAACCGGGAGAAAGCCCCGCCGAAGCCGCGTGAAAGGACTGCTTCATGGCTCTCTCGAACGGCGGAGGTGACCCCTCGCATGGCCCCCTCGCCGCACGACCCGGCCGGACCCGGCCCTGACCGCACCGGCACCCCGGGCCCCGAACACCCCGGGGGCCCGGCACGCCCCGACGGCTCCCCGCGCTCCGACCGGCGCGGGCCCGTGGTGCACAAGTACGGCGGGAGCTCGCTCGCCACGATCGAACAGGTACGTGCCGTGGCGCAGCGGGTCGCGGCCACGCACCGGACCGGCCGTCCGGTGGTCGTCGTGGTCTCGGCCCGGGGGAAGACCACCGACCGGCTGCTCCGGCTGGCCGAGGCCGTCGGGGCGCCCCCGGCGGGCCGCGAGACCGACCAGCTGCTCGCGACCGGCGAGAACGCCTCCGCCGCGCTGCTGGCCATGGCACTGCACCGGACCGGGGTGCGGGCGGTGTCCCTGGTGGGCGCCCAGACCGGCATCCTGGCGACCGGTACGCACGGCCGCGGCGTGATCGTCACCGTGGACACCGACGGCATCGACGAGGTGCTCGCCCGGGGCGCGGTCGCGGTCGTGGCCGGGTTCCAGGGGCTGACCGCCCGGCGCGAGGTGATCACCCTGGGGCGCGGCGGGTCGGACACCACCGCCGTGGCCCTGGCCGCCGAACTCGGCGCCGCCCACTGCGAGATCTACACCGATGTCGACGGGGTGTTCACCGCCGACCCGCGGCTGCTGCCCGGCGCCCGCGTCCTGCCGGCCGTCGACGTCGACGTGATGGCCGAGATGGCGTTCGCCGGCGCCCGCGTCATGCACGCCCGGGCCGTGGAGCTGGCGGCGCTGCGCCAGGTCGACATCCACGTCAAGCACTCCGCACGGCCCGGCCCCGGGACCGTGATCGCCGCCAGGGAGGAGACGAAAGCCGACATGCTCGAATCACCGACGACCGTCACCGGAGTGGTCCTCGACGCGGACGTGGCCCGGGTCACCCTGCGCTTCGACGCGGGCGACGCGGACGCGGCGACCGATGTGTTCGCGTTCCTGGCCCGCGAGTCCCTCACCGTCGACATGGCCGCGCTCTCCGACGAGAGCACCGGCGTGAACATCGGCATCACCCTGCACACCGACGACGTGGAGCCGCTGCGGGACTACCTGGAGCGGCGCCCCGGACCGCCGGGCCGGCCGATGGAGTCCGACGAGGGGATCACCAAGCTCTCCCTCGTCGGTACGGGGCTGCTCAGCCGCCCCGACAGCACCGCGCGCATGCTGCGCTGCCTCAAGTCGGCGGCCATCGCGCCCAGTTCCGTGTCCACCTCGCAGATGCGGATCTCGGTGACCGTCCCGGACGGCGACGCGGTACGGGCCGCCCGGGTCCTGCACGACGAGTTCGGCCTGACCGCGCTCACCGCCGGTACCGGCGTCACCGCGTCCGTACCCGCCTGATCCGACCGAGGAGGTTGTGCTGATGTTGCACCATTCGTTCGCACGGCAGTTGCGGCTGCGCAGGATCCACCGCCACGGCGGCGACCGGCTGCTGATCGTCCCGCTGGACCACTCGGTCACCGACGGCCCGCTGACCGGCGGGAAGCGCCTGGACCACCTGGTCGGCCGGCTGGCGGACAACGGCGTGGACGCGGTGGTCCTGCACAAGGGCAGCCTGCGGTACGTCGACTCCGCCCGCTTCGCCCGCACCTCGCTGATCGTGCACTTGAGCGCCAGTACCGTGCACGCCCCCGACCCCAACGACAAGTACCTGGTCGCCAGCGTCGAGGAGAGCCTGCGCCTGGGCGCGGACGCGGTCAGCGTGCACGTCAACCTCGGCTCCGTCCAGGAGCGCCGGCAGATCGCGGACATGGCCGCGGTCGCGGACGCCTGCGACCGGTGGAACGTGCCGCTGCTCGCCATGATGTATCCGCGCGGCCCGAAGATCACCAACCCGCGCGACCCCGCGCTGATCGCCCACGCGGCCTCGCTCGCCGCCGATCTGGGCGCCGACGTCGTCAAGACCGTCTGCGCCGAGACCGTCGCGGAGATGCGCGACATCACCTCCGCCTCGCCGGTCCCGCTCGTCGTCGTGGGCGGCCCCCGGGAGCCCGACGAGGCCCGGGTGCTCGCCTACGTGGACGAGGCGCTGCGCGGCGGCGCCAGCGGGGTGGCGATGGGCCGCAACGTCTTCCTCGCGCCGGACCCCGGGGCCATGGCCGCCAAGGTCGCCCGGCTGGTCCACCCCGTACCCGCACCGCACCCGGACGACCGGCCCGCGCCCGGCGCGGTCACCGACGCCTCCGCCGTACCGCTGACCCCCGTCTCTTAAGAGGAGTTCGCCCCATGAAGCTCAGCTGGCTCGACGCCCGTTCGCTCGGCGAGGCCAAGGAGGCCATCCTCCAGGAGGCCCTGCACTACCGGCTGGAGGGCATCGTCGCCGACGACCCCGCCGACTTCGCCGACCTGCCGCCGACCGTCACCAAGGTGCTGTTCCCCCAGGGCAAGCCGCTGCCCGCAGAGTTCGGGGACGCGTCCGTGGTCATCGTGGACCCGGCCCGGCACGGCATCACCCCCGCCGAACTCGCCCTCAAGCACCCGGAGGTGGAGTTCGGGCGCTTCGTGGAGATCGTCGACGCGCCGACCCTGGAGGACGCCTGCGAGTCCGCGCGCACCGAGAAGTGGAGCGTGCTGCTCTTCCGCGACCCCACCAAGATCCCGCTGGAGATCGTGATCGCGGCGGCGGCCCGCGCCACCGGCAGCATGATCACGGTGGCCAAGGACGTCGAGGAGGCCGAGATCATCTTCGGTGTCCTGGAGCACGGTTCGGACGGCGTGATGATGGCGCCCAGGGCCGTCGGCGACGCGGCCCACCTCAAGGCCGCCGCCACCGCCGACGTGCCCGACCTCAACCTGGTCGAGCTGGAGGTGCGCCACACCGAGCACATCGGCATGGGCGAGCGCGCCTGCGTGGACACCTGCACGTACTTCCGCGAGGACGAGGGCATCCTGGTCGGCTCGCACTCCAAGGGCATGATCCTGTGCGTCAGCGAGACGCACCCGCTGCCGTACATGCCGACGCGGCCGTTCCGGGTCAACGCGGGCGCGATCCACTCGTACACGCTCTCCAAGGACGAGCGGACCAACTACCTCAGCGAGCTGAAGGCCGGCAGCAAGGTCCTCGCCGTCGACATCAAGGGCCAGACGCGGCTCGTCACGGTCGGCCGGGTCAAGATCGAGTCGCGGCCGCTGATCTCGATCGACGCGGTGGCGCCCAACGGGCAGCAGGTGAACCTGATCCTCCAGGACGACTGGCACGTACGGGTCCTGGGACCCGGGGGCGTGGTGCTGAACAGCACCGAGCTGAAGCCCGGGGACAAGGTGCTCGGGTTCCTGCCGAGCGAGGACCGGCACGTGGGTTACCCCATCGACGAGTTCTGCCTGGAGAAGTAGCGGTTCACCGCGCTGTGCGGGGCGCGGGACGCGTCGTCGTTCGTCTGCGGGCCGGCGCGGGCTGGTCGCGCAGTTCCCCGCGCCCCTCAGGTAACACGGGCGCGGCGGTGGGCCCCCCCCCCCCCCCCCGCCCCCCCCCCCCCCCCCCCAAACCCCCCCCCCCCCCAACACCCCCCCCCGGAAAACACCGCGGGCGCCGCGCCCCGAGCCGGA
>NZ_JBEXWK010000023.1:61952-138000 GCF_040629815.1 Streptomyces sp. NPDC005878 | reverse complement strand
GTCAGGTTCTGCGGCAGGTACCCGATCTCGCCCGTGACGACGACCCGCCCGCCGGTGGGGGTGAGTTCGCCGGTGCGCCCGCGGCCGGTTTGTTGCCGGTGCCGGTGGCTCGGCGGGTCTCAGACTCGGTAGAGACCCCAGTGCCTGGCGATCCGGTTCAGGTCGGTGGCGATGTGGTGCTTCTGGCCCTCGGGGTCCTGCTGGCGGTAGTCGAACTGTTCCGTGGCCCAGTTGTATTCGAGGACGTTGCGGACGCTGGCGATGACGTCGGCGGGGACGAGTTCCGGCTCGCCGACGGGTTCAGGCGTGGATGCCGGGGTGGGCTCGGCGGTCGGCGGGGTGGCGTGGAGCGTCTCCGTGCCGCGTACGTCGACACTCCAGCCGGAGCCGGTCAGGGTCGTTGCGATGGCTCGGGCGACCTCTTCACGGGCGTCGCGGCCCGTGCTCCGGGGCGCGGTGACGTCGATCTGCACCCAGTCGGGGCGCCAGGTCACGGGAGTGGGGATGCTGTAGCTGACGACCTGGGCCCGCTCGCCGCTGTCCGGGTGCTGTGTGAATCCGGCGTCCTGGAGCATGCGGGTGGCGCGTTCGGCGGTCGTGGCGTCGTGCGGCAGGGCGCGGAGCACCCCGGCGTCGACGCGGACGGTGCGGACTGCGGCTTCGGGGCTGGTGGGGGCCTGCTCTGTGGCGGTGTATCCGGCAGCACGGAGCACGCTCATGGCCGTGCGGACGCGGGCGGCAGCGGCGGTAGGGAAGGTCAGTAGCGTGACGTCGGGGAAGCCGTCATCGCCGGACTCGGCGTAGAAGAAGCCCTCGTTTCCCGTGGGGTAGCCGCTGGTGGTGAACTCTGCATGAGTGGCGAGGAGTTCGGCGACAGTGTCGGGATCGGCCTCCGGCGACACGGCCTGCGGTGGCACGGAGTCGACCTGGTAGTCGCCGCGGTTGATATCGATGCCGAGGCGGATGAAGAAGTCGCAGAGCAGGTCCACCGTGTCGCCGCCGTTCCAGCCGCCGTCGCTATCTTCGATGCTCTTGACTTCGCGGAAGAGACGGCTGATGGCCTGGCCTTCGGGCGTCGTCGGGTCGTACTTGAGGGTGCTGTTGGGCACGGTCGTGTCCTCACGTGATGGTGGGATGTGGGCTGCCGGCGCGCAGCCGTGGGGTGGCTGCGCGCCGTGGCCGGACCGTGGTGGGCAGCGGGGCAAGCCCCGCAACAGGCACCGTGAAGAGGCGGGCGCGGGTGCGGCGTGGAGACCTGGTGCGAAGACGCGACGCCGCCCCGCCCTGAGATCAGGGCGGGGCGGCGGGTGGTGGTGTCAGATGGTCAGGTCGGCTTCCCGAGCGTGCGTGGCGGCGGCTTCGATGTAGGCGCTCGCCAGGGCGTTGGCCGCGTCTCGTTTTTCCTCGTCGGTCGAGTGCCCGCCGCGAACGAGGGCTTCTGCGGCCTGCCGTAGATGGTGGGCGCAGTGCCGGTACTGGGAGGCAGCGGCCTTGCCTCCGAGGTCGTCCTGCCAGCAGGACCGTGCGTCGGCGATGACAGCGAGGATGGTCAGGGGGAGGGTGACGCCCGCTCCGACCAGGAGATCAGCGATCTCCCATACCTGGGCACTGGTCGGGCCCCGGTGGCTGCTGGCTTCGCCGTCCGTGTGCGGCTGCGTGCCGCCGGGATCGCCTCCGGCGCTCTCGGCGTCCTCCTGCCCGGGGCGTGTGCTCTGGTGTGTAGTGGCACGAGTGATCTTGGTGTCGGTCACGGCGGGTGGTCCTCCGGAGGGGTGTGGTCGGCCCAGGGTTGGCTGCCGGACGTGACGGTGGCCGACGCCGGGTCAACTGGTGCAACCCGATTCGCCGAGCGGGTGCAGGCATGGGCGTTGCGGGTGCGGGCGGGAGTTTCAACCGGTCTGGCTGTCGGGGAAGGCCGGGAACGACAGCGGGGGCGTCCCGCCGCGGGCTTCGCGGCGGGACGCCCCCGTAGGAAGCGCTCGGTTGCTTGGCTCAGCTGCCCTGGTTGAGGCGGCGCAGCTCGGGGAACTCGCGCCGGATCTGCTCATGTGCCACAGGCGGAACGGCGGGGTAGATGTTGGGGTAGCGGCGGAGCAGGACACGTTCGGCGCGGGTGACTGCGTGTAGGAGCTTCAGTGCCTGGTCCCGGCTGTTGATGGGCTCGCTGTAGTGGTCGCTGCTCGTGCCGGAGACGATCCACCCGGTGATCCCTTGTCCGTCACTGTGGGAGGGGTAGAACTGGGCGGCCGCCAGGTCCTGGCCCTCAGCGCCCTCGCGCCGGGGGTCGATGGCACGGGTTTCGTAGCGGTTGTGGCCCAGCTGAATCTGGACGCAGGTGCCGCGAAGCAGCGGGATGCGTTCGGTGGTGTCGCTCATGTCTCCTACTTCGGGAAGGGGCGGGTGACGGGCCCGGGAAGCGGGGCACCGCCCGGGGGCGGGATGAAGGTGTTCGGCCCGTGGGCTAGCCGCGCAAGCGTCGGCCGGCGCGGCTACGTGCGGTGGTCCCGTCCCGGCAGTTGAGGCATGGGCGGGACCGGAAGAGGGCCGCTGGTCAGAGCGGCGGCTCGCTCTCCAGGTGGTTGGTGAAGGCGTCGGTGCCGTCCGCGGGCCACACCGGCGTGATCGATCGGATCGCGCACAGGCCGTCCAGGTCGCTGTCCGGCTCGGCGGGCAGCACCAGGATGTTCCGTGTGGGCGAGGGCAGGAAGCGCGCCAGGTCGGCGAGAGTGCCCATCGCGTACCACACGCCCACTCCCTCGCGCTGCAGCGTGGCGCAGGTGACGATGAGTTGCGTGAGGGTGGCGTCGAACAGCTCGACCACGAGTTGGTTCGTCGACTCTGCGGGCCGGATGAGGTAGCTCTTGATTACGTGTCCGCGTCCCTGCGCGAAACGGGTGTATCGGGCGATCAGGTCGCGCCTGTCCCGCTCGTAGGTGGTCACCGGCTGGTCGGCGGGGTAGTCGAAGTGCGTTCCGAGGGGGATCTCTTCGATGACGGGCTTCTGTTGGGTCATGGGGGTCGTCCTTCCGGGGACAGACGGGCCCGCAGGTGGATATTCCACCTGGTGGGGTCCGTGGAGGCTCGCCGGGCGGAGAGGGGCGCACGGTGCGCCCGGCCCGGGGGCAGATCGGGAGTGCCTGGGTGACCCTGTTGGGCGAACGCCTTAGCCGGGCAAGGCCGGCATGCCACCGGGCCGTCCTCTGTTTGGTGCTGGAGGACGGCCCGGTGGTCGGGGGCGGTTATGCAGTGTGAGCGTGGCCGTAGGCGGGGATGTGGGCTTCGACGTGTCCGGCGTGCTCGGGCTCGGGCTCGGGGTTGTCGTCGGTGATGATGACGTGGGGGCGCCCGGTCGCGTCCGTGACGGTCCATTCGGCTTCGGTGAGTTCGTAGTCGTGCTGCTGTCCCCGCGCTTCGTAGGCGGCGTCCACGGGGTCAGTGAGCCCATCCAGCGTGGTCGCCCAGGCTGCGGTGTAGGTGCCCGGCTCGGTGTCGCTCGGCGGGATGCCCGGAATCAGGACCAGTGGCCCCAGGTTGAGCGCCTGGTCCCATCCCGCGTCTTGCAGAGTCGCGGTGTAGGCGGCGTGCTGGTCCTCCTGGTTGAGGTTGGCGGCCTGGCTGGGGCGGTGGGTGACCGTGATGTAGGTGTCCGGATCGGCGGTGCGCCGAATGTTCAACTGGCGGAGGTCGTGCTCGGCGGCCAGTGCGGCGCGGACGGCCGCGATCGCGTGGTCAAGAGAGAGGTTGTCGCCCATGGTTCTCCGTTGCGTGGGTGGGTTCAGCGACCGGGATCGCCCGGCCACGGTGGACGGTCGCCGCACCGGGAGTTAGCTCCGCAATCCGAGGCGGAAGACAGCGGTTCGCTGAGCGTGCGTGAGCCCGCCCGGCCGGAATCGGCGGGGCGGGCCCTGGGGTGCTTGCTTGGGGGGACGGGTCAGCGGCGGGGCTTGGGCGCGGCGGGCGCCTTCGGAACGACGGGCGCCTTCGGAGCGGCCGGGGCCTTGGACATCGCGGCGGGTGCCTTCCGGGCCGGTTCCTTACGCGCAGGGCCTGCGGGCTGACGTGGTCCCGTCGTGGTCCCCCGGCCAGGAACACTCCCCGTCGTGTGCGCGGCGCACGGGTGTGCACCTGCGGGGGCGCCGAGGATGGGGGCCGTGGTGCAGTGCGCTGGGGAGTGACGGGTGCCGTTGCCTGCACCGGCGAGCACAGCGACAAGCACAAGCAGGATGGCGACGAGCAGGATGGCCCCGGCGAGGGCGAGCACGGTCAAGGACGGGGCAGTGCGTGGACGGGACATGAACGGGGAGATCCTCATCTTCACGGTGATGGGTGAGCGCCAGTCCTTGCTCCAGGAGTCGGTTCTACCTGGTGCTGGCCGGCGGTCAGGAAGATCGCGCAGCGGGTTCCTAGCGGGGCAACTGCGCCTGCGGAGGGCGCTCCCTCGGTGGAACTTGGTTGCGCACTCGGCGCCCCGCTTTTCCCTCGACGGGCACTGACGAGGCCCGCCCCGAGCCGGTCTCGGCGGGGGCGGGCCAGGTGGGAGGAGCAATGCCGGTGGCGTTGCGGGTCAGACCCGGATGACCGAGTGACGGCGGACGCGTACGGAGTTGTTGACGCTGGCCTGGCGGGCCTGCCCGGTCTGGCCGGGCACGGCGGGTGCTGCGCCGAGTCCGAACAAGTCCGCGAGCGCGGCCATCACGTTTCCGGCGAACTTCTTGGTCGCGTCCATGCCGTTCGCGTCGAACATCCGGAACCCGTTGCGCTTGTCCAGGTCCCACGCTCCGGCGGGGCGACGGCGCGGCGCGTAGCGCAGGTGGAGCGTGCCCCGGGGGCTGGCGAGTTCGATGGTGTATCCGGTCTCGGTTTCCGCCGCGATGACCTGGACGCTTCCGTCGCTGGCCTTGCGCTCGGCGTGGCTGCGCATCCTGTCGAGTGATTGGCGCACCATGCCGGGGAGCTGTGCTTCGTCGGCTACGGGCGTGAGGGCGGGAACCTCAGATCGACCGCCGGGCCGGGACAGCACGTCGGGGTCCTTCCAGATGCGCGCGAAGTCGTCGAGGTCGCGTGCGAGGTCGCGGGGTGTTCCGTCGACGGTGAGGGTCGAGCTGTTCCACTTCCAGGAGCCGCGGTAGTTGCGGCGCCAGGTGAGGGTGAGTTCGACTCGCTCGCTGGTCAGGACCAACAGGTAGTGCAGCGGGGAGGTGCGCTGGATCTCGGCGGTCTGGCCGGTTGCTTCACGTAGTTCATGGCGCGCCGTGGTGACCTGCGTGGGCAGGATCGTGGCCTTGGTCAGGTGCTCAGGCATGTGTGCTCCAACGCGGTGGTGTTCAGGTCGGTGAGGGTGGCGGCGGCTCCGGCTCGGATCAGGAGGCCGCAGCGGGTGCAGCGCACGGTGTCGACGGGGTCCCAGTCGTCGCCGTGGTCGCCGGGCAGTGTGAGGACGGCCTGGAAGCAGGCCAGGGCGGGAGTGGACTCGGGTGCGAGTGCGGGTGGTTCGGGCATGGCTGACTCCGTGAATGGGCGTGCCGCGCGATGGGGGGCGTGCACAGCGCTTGAGAAGTGGTCCGCTGCGGCGCATGGGCGGCGATGGAGCCGCGTTCATTGCTGGTTGGAGGAGTTCCTCCCGTAGCGGCTTGGCTGGAGCGACGTTGGGGCCGCCGGGGGTTAGTCCCGCAACTTGTCTGGCGAGACCGGATGCTGTCGCGTTGCCTGTGTGGCCGGGATGCCGAAGGGCCCGCTCCGGCGCCGGTCGCGGCACGGGAACGGGCCTTGGCGTGCCTGGCCCGGTCACCCGGTCTGTTCGGTGAGGGAGCTGAGGGTGGCCCGGATCAGAGCTTCGGTCACGGACGGGTCCTCGTTCGGCGCCATACGCGTGTGGGCGCTGGTGAGGGCCGCGATGATCTGTGCGCGGGTGTAGGTCGGCTCTGCGGTCGGCCGGGGTGGAGTGGCCACAGGCATCGGGAACGCCGGCGGTGTGCACCACACGGACCCAGTCCTCGCCGTCGGGCCAGTGGCCGACGACGACCGTGCCGTCGTTGTGCAGGTCGGCGCCCACGTACAGCAGGTCGGGCCGGTCGGCTCGTTCGATGCCGATGGTGGCGCTCTCGCCCTCGGGGACGTCGGGTACGTCGATGGCGGTCAGGATTCGCCGGGAGTCGTCAGTGATCAGGAACCGCATGCGGGTCTCCAGGTGGTTGGGCGCGGCTGCGGGCCGCGTCGGTTCGGCCGACGCTGGCCGCGCGTGCGCTTAGCCCGGCAACCTGCCGGTCGACCCTCTTCGGCGGGGAAAGCAGCGAGCCCGCACCGGCCGGGTTGACGGCGCGGGGCGGGCCTGGGGGCAGCTCGGTCAGCTGGAGGAGCGGGCCTTGGTCTGCTGGCGTGCGCGCCGGCTGGCGGCTTCGGCGTCTCGCTGCCGCTGCAGCTCTCCGAAGGACGCGGTCATGCCCTTGCGGTGGCGGTTGACGGTCATCCCGACGCGGGGCGGACCGTGTACGGCCAGGAGGTCGGAGGCTGCCTGCGAGGAGTACCCGGCGGCTTCCAGGTCCTCCAGGGTGAGGAACACGTCCGCGTCGCGGTCGCGGGTGGGGTCGATGAGTGCGTCTTCCTTGCCGCCGCGGGAGAAGACGTACTTGAAGTTGGCGGGCGGGTTCGGTTCGACGAGGCGCCGGAACCGGCTGACTTCCTTGGTGTACGCGTAGAAGGTCAGGCCCTCGGGTGCGCCTCTCATGATCTCGAGCCACATGAGGGTGTAGGCGTCGTCGAAAAAGTCCCCGGCGTCATGAATCCTGATATGCCCCAGCTTGCCCTTTTCGGGGTCGGGCTGGTAGCGAGGGTGGCGCAGCTCGGCGGCCATGCGCTTCTGCCACAAGAGCGGGGTGTCCAGCACCATGCGGAGGTTGCGCAGGTGGCGGTCGCGGGCGGCCGGGAAGCGGATGTATCCGGAGTCGGAGCCGAGCGCGTAGCAGTGCTTGGCGCAGACCCCGGCCGAAGGGCAGACGTTGACCCTGCGCACGGTGGTGGTGCCGTCGGGGGCTACGTCCTGGAGCGTGACGACCCAGGCGGGCAGTGTCCAGTTGAAGATGCCCTGCTTCTTCATTCGTTCGTTCTGCGAGAGGAGCCAGTCGGTGGCCATGATGAGGCACTCCACGAGTCCAGGGAGTTCGGATGGGTGGTGTGCGGTGTAGGAGGCAGTCGATGAGACGGTCCGGCCGCGGGCCACGGTGTTGTCTCGGTGCCATGCCAGCGCCCGAGCCCTTCGCGGATGCCGGACTGCGGGACCGGGGGCCTCTGCGTCGGCGGTGAGTTGGCGGTGGGGTGGGCTGCGCAACGAGCTGGTCCGGCCCTCCACTGAGATGGAAGGGGTGTGCCTCGCGGCGCGGCGGGCAGGCCCAGCGCGCTCACAGTCGCCCGGGTCGCGGCAAGCCCCGCAACTCCCCGGCGGTCCAGGAAGGCGGGCCGCTGCGCAGCGATCCGGAAGCGGGGCAGGGCCCGCTTCCGGCCGGGTGACGGCTCGTGGCGGGCCCTGTTGGGTGGTGTGCGGGATGGCCGTGCCAGTCGGTGCGGCCGGGCTAGTGGTGCTCGTCGCGGTTCGGCGGCTGGGTGCGGGCGAAGCCGTGGCGGTCGACCGGCCAGATGGCGGCGGCGCCCGCGTGGTGCAGCAGCTCGGCCAGGTCGTGGTCGGGCGCGGAGGGAATGAGCAGCGCGCGATCGGGACGCTGGTCCATGAAGCGGGTGACGTCCTGGAGCTCGCCGAGGGCGGCCCAGATGACGGTGCGCGCCAAGGTGGGGCGGACGGCGACGAGTTCGTTGCGGGCGGGGTCGTGGTGGGTGGAGACCTCCGTAAGCGTCCCCGCCGGCCGGACCCGGTAGTGGACCAGGTCGGTGGCATGCACCACTCGCAGGTATCGGCTGTAGGAGGCCAGGAGACTTGCGGCGGTGCGCTGGGCCGGGCTCGGGTCGGGGAGGAGCGCTGGGCTGGAGTCTGTGCGGATCTGCGGTCTCCAGGTTGCCGGGGGCGTCGTGGGCAGGAAGCCGGGCGGGGGGCTGAGCACGGGACGGAGCCGGAAGACGAGGCGGCGGGCGATCTCGAGCGGCCTGCGGGGGTCGCTCGGCGCGTCGGCCCAGACGAAGGGGCGGTCGCTGTCCAGGTGGAGATGCCCGAGGTAGGTCACCTCCGTGGTGTCGGGCCGCTGGTGGAAGAGGCGCAGGGTGCGGCCTTCGGCGTGATGGTGCAATACGGACTTGTTTCCCTGGGCGGGTACCTGGTCGGTTCCCGCCGTTCCTCCCTCGCCGGTGAAGTGCACATGCTCGCCGGTCCAGCCGTCGAAGAGCCCAGCGGGATGTGCGGGCGTAGTGAACAAGAAGACGTTTCGGGAGGGGCGTGCGGGGCTGATGCGCGGATGGATGCGTCCGCCGTAGCGCTGGTGCAGTTCGGCGCGGTCGATGGTCTCGCCCAGGGACAAATTCCATCCGGACGCGAACGCGTCGTCGGGCGTGGGTGCGGTAGCGGGCATGGGGGTTGCTCCTTCGTCTGGTCGTGGACGCGGACCGTGGACGAGAGCGGGGCAACCGGGTCAACCCCGAGCGGTGGCCTGCTCGTCAAAGCGCACCCCTTGTCGGCTGATCCATGGGGTCCGCGTGAAACGGCGAAGGCCCCGGCGCCCCGGTTCGAGGACCGGGGCGCCGGGGCCTGGGGCGCGGAGGGTTAGACGGCGCGGGTCAGGCTGCCCTTGGGGGCCTTCTTCACCGCGAGGGTGTTCTTCTTGAGCTCCTTCGAGCCCGAGACGAGATCCTTGAAGCCCTGGCCCGCGCGGAAGCGGGGTACCGAGGTCTTCTTGACCCGTACGCGGGCGCCCGTCTGCGGGTTCCGGGCGTAGCGGGCCGGGCGGTCGACCTTTTCGAAGGAGCCGAAGCCGGTGATCGAGACGCGCTCGCCCTGGACGACGGCTCGAACGATGGCGTCGAGGACGTAGTCGACGGCGTCGGTGGCCTGCTGGCGGCCGCCCATCTTGTCGGAGATGGCATCGATCAGCTGGGCCTTGTTCATGTCGTGAGTTCCCCTCATGGTGGGTGACAACGTGATTGGGTTGGCCGGGGGTTGGGCGCGGCCGGTGTGATGTACGGTGCGTCGCCGGTGAGTTAGGCCCGCAACTGTCCTGGCCCTGCTGGTGGGAGAGATCCGTACGCCCCTCCACACGGTCCAGTTGTGTGGGCCCGCTGGACTGCCGGCTAGGCGGTTTCGTTTGGATCAAGGTGGGGGTGAGTGATGGCGGCGGTCGATCCCGGGTGGCACTCTTGAGCGATGCAGCCTGGGACCCCCGCCATCGAGAACGACCTGCGGCGCCTGCTCAATGAGTGGGACCCGATCGGTGTAGCCGACGATGTGCAGGATGAGTACGACTGCATGCTCGCCCCTTTGTTCCAGCGGCTCCGTGTGCGCGCTGACCAGACGGAGATCGGTGACTTTCTGCGGCACGAACTGGAGGATCACTTCGGCCTGGACCCTCTGGTTTCGCAGCCGGAGGCGATGGCGGCCCGAGTGATCGCCTGGTGGGCAGCTGTCGGCCGAGCCAATGACCCAGGCAGCATGTAGCCGCTCCCTCTAGATCTGGCTGATCGTTGGTCCGGGTGTGCCGTTGACTGACGCGCAGTGGGCGCGGATTGAGCCGTTGCTTCCGGATCGGACGCCGAAGCGTGGTGGCCGGTGGCGGGACCATCGCGAGGTGATCGACGCGATCGCATGGAAGTTTCAGACCGGATCGCAGTGGGTGCACCTGCCGGAGAGGTATGGCAACTGGCGTGGTGTCTACAACCGGCTGCGGATGTGGGCGGTCGACGGCACCTGGGAGCGCGTGTTCACCGCGCTCTTGGCTCAGGCGGATACCGATGAGGATCTGAACTGGGCTGTCTCGGTGGACTCCACGATCGTGCGTGCTCATCAGCACGCGGCCGGAGCCCGTAAAAAGGGGCCCCGGCCGGCGAACCGACCGACCACGCCATCGGACGCTCCCGCGGCGGACTGACGACAAAGATCCACCTCGCAGCCGACGGAAACTGCCGCCCCCTGGCCTTTCACCTCACGGCTGGGCAGGCTGGTGACGCGCCTGCCTTCCCGGACGTAATGGCCCGCCTCCGGGTCCCCCGCGAACGAGGAGGACGGCCCCGGACCCGACCAGAGGTCGTCCTGGCCGACAAGGCCTACTCGTCACGCGCCATCCGTGAACACCTGCGACGGCGCGGCATCCGAGCCGTCATCCCGGTTCCGGCGGACCAGCAGAGCCATCGGCTGCGTCGTGGCCGTCGTGGCGGCAGGCCGCCCGCCTTCGACCGCGAGGCATACAGGCAGCGCAACACCGTCGAACGATGCATCAACCGCCTCAAGCAGTGGCGCGGCATCGCCACTCGCTACGAGAAGACAGCCACGATTTACCTGGCCGGACTGCACGTGGCAGGCATTTTCCTCTGGTCCGCTAGGTGATCCAAACGAAACCGCCTAGGCGCTTCGGACGACAGCGGCGTGCAGTTCGGCGAAGTTGGGCGGAATCTCACCGCTGCGGAGGCGGCGGTACAGGAAGTCGACACCGCGCAGGGAGCGGGCCTTTGCCTCCGGTGCGCGGGCGGCGGCGCGCCGCGCGGCACGGTGGGCGGCACTGTAGGTAGTGCCCTCGACGATCAGCAGCCAGGTGCCGTGCTGGTCCATGACGGCCCAGGTGTCGGTTAGCTCTCCTGGCGCCAGAGCCGCAGGTGGAGCGGGTCTGAGGTCGGTGAGCGCGACGGTGATGAGCTTGCGGAACTGGCCGCTGAGGACCTTCACATTGCCGTCGGCATCAGGACGGCTCTGCACGGCCACGATGTCCTGGTAGCGCTTGGCGCCCGCCGGTTGGTAGGCGGCGATCGTTCCGATCGTGTGGGTCCTGGTGAGCTGGATCCGCTGGTGCCTCTTCGCCATGCGGACACCTGCGTGGGAGAGGCGGAAGTGGGTGGGACCCGTGGGTTCGGTGCCGGTTCCCAGGAAGCGGCCGTCGGCTCGGTGCTCGCGGATCCATTGCCGGCGGCGCATGAGGTCGAGGGTGGCCGCCTTGGCATCGGGGGGCAGGCGGTGAGCGCGGTCTGTCAGCGCGGCAATCAGCAGCTCGCCCTGATAGGGCGAGGGGGTGACGTTGGTTGAGGTGTCGGTCATCGGGGTGGAGTCCTGGTGATGTGGGCGAGCAGCGTCGGCCCGCGCCGTGGTGCGCGGGCCGGCGTCGCGTCGGGAGTGGGCGGAGTCGGGTTGGTCGGCTCAGGCGGGACCGAAGCGCTCGGGGTGCAGGAGCCGGATAGCAGTGATCAGTGCGCGGTTCTCGTGCGGGCGCAGGGGGCCGCGCGCCAGGAGGTAGTCGAGGGCCTCTGGCTCGGTAAGGGTCGACACGTGGTGGGCCGTGCCGGACTGCCAGGCCTCGGATTCGTTGACGAGGTAGGTGAACAGGGCGGCGGCGGTCTCGTCCTCGAGCAGGGGGCCGTCCGGCTCGTCCAGGTCGGCGTTTTCGGCGGCCACCTCGTCGGGGTCCGGCGGCTCGATCAGCATCAGGCCGAGAGCCTCGCGCAGGTCGTCGTCGAGGTGGAGCGCGTATTTGCCTGCCGTGGAGTCGGTGAGGTGGATGACCGTGGGGCCGGGCTGCGTGCCGGGGTGGGTGACGTGCTCGGTCCAGGAAAGGACCGGGGGAACCCGCTGCTCGCGAAGAGCGGTCTCCAGCTGGTCATGCAGGATGCTGAGGACGCGGGCGTCCGCGCCCGGTTGGTCGACCAGCGCGGTCGTGCACCGGTTGAGGAAGTCGGTGAGGAGTGCTCGGTCGTGGGTGGCTGGCGCCGTGGTGGCGGCGTGGGAGTGGGAAGTGCTCGATGCCATGGCGGTCCTTCCAGGGGGTTCGTAGGCGTCGGGTGTCCGGGGCCGTGGTGGCCCGGTGGTTGGAAGGACGGTGCTTGGGCAGGCGGCTAGCCGGGCAACGTCTCTACGCCGTTCTCGGGAGTGGTGGTTACGGCGCGGCCGGGGTCGTGACGTGGCGGCGTTCTGCGGTCGCGAGGATGCGCGCGGTTTCGTCGGGGTCGGCGAGGGCAGCGGGATCGAACCAGTAGTAATGGGCGATGCCTGCGGCCAGGGGGTAGACCTGGTCCCACGGAGGAAGGCCATCGGTGGCTTCGGGGACGGTCTCTGGACAGTCGAGGAGGATGTCGACCACCACCTGGAAGGCTGCAGCGCGGAAGTCGCGGGCGTGGGCCCGGCGTTGGGCGGTGGGCATGTCGGCCAAGTGGGGGCGGGCGGTGGAGTGGCGCTCCCAGCGTCCGTACAGGCGGGCGGACTCGGAGGCTCTGGACTCGGTCTTCTCCAGGACGCGCGGGAGCGCGGACAGGAAGCGTGCGACGTCGCGGGGTGTGCCGTGTACGTCCACGGTGCGGGCATCGTCGGGACGCCCGTGCACCTGGACGCGGTAGAGGGCGGCGAAGCGACGGGCAGCTCCGGCGCGCGCAGCGCTCTTGGCTACGTCGCCGGGGAAGGTGAGGGTGCCGTGCGCCCGGCCGGCGTGCTCGATGAGGAGCCGGGAGTAGGTGGCGTAGCGCGCCCGCTTGCGGGCTGTTCGTTGCTCGTCCACGTTCTGGCGCGTGTCCGCCCGGCGCTCGATCTCCTCGATGAGGCTGCTGGTGCCCGTGCCGTCGTCCGGGCGGGCGGAGGATTTCGGGGTCAGGGAGCGGCGGCTGGGGGCGTAGATGTCAGCCAGCTTGGCGAGCTGCTCACCGATGCCACGTGTCCCCGCAAGCGAGTCGGTCAGCTCCGGCCATACGGAACGACAGGCTTCGACGTACGCACGGGGGCCCAGGACGGTGACGTCAGCGTGGAGAACACCCAGGTCGGCGGCCTGCTGGCGGAGCTTCTCGCCGGTGACCGAGCCCTCGTCCCCCAGGCGGAGGTCGTAGGGCGCAATGAGCTCGTCCAGGGCGACGAAGCCGTGGAGAGCAGACAAAATCAGCACGCGAGCCGTGCGGGCGGCCTGGCCGGCGAGCGCGTCGGCCGCGCGGCGCAGGGCCACGTGGTAGCTGCCGCAGTACAGCTCACCTGCGGGTACCGGCTGTTCGGTCGTGCTCTTGCGTCCCCCGCACGACACGATGATCACGCGGGGACGGACCGTGGGCGCGGCCATGGCAGTTCAGCTCCAAGGGGTCGGTTGCTCTGTGCGGCGCCGGCCACCCGGCTCCGTGCGGAGCACCGTGGTGCCGCCCCTTGCTACCCGCGCAACTGCCCGCGGCCTCGGTGTCCGCCTGCACAGATGCCCACCAGCCCGCCCCCATGGGTAGGGGCGGGCTGGCGGGCGGTACGGCGCGTCGTGTCGGTCGGCCGACGTGCGGCGCATAGCTTCGGTCAGCGGTTCACCAGTGCGCGCGACAGGCCGGACGCCTTCCCTCGCCGGCTGATGGCGGCCGCGGTGACTGCCAGGGCCGCCGTGACGCCAAGGGCCACGGCACAGCGGCGGGCGGCGCCGCTCGACCGGACCGGAATCTCACCGGTGTCCGTGCGGATGGCGAGAGCCATCGGGGAAGTGGCGGTGCGGACCATCTGGTGTGGGTCGTACGCGCCGGGGCCGTCGTGGAAGGCGACGGCTTCGAACGCGATGCCCGCGACCACCGCCGTGCGGCGCTCCGTGTAGTGAAGGCGCGAGCTGTACGAGCTGGGGAAGCTGTCGCTGCTGCGGGCGCAGTTGCCCAGGACTTCCTCCCAGTGTGCGAGGTGTTCGAGGGCGTGCGTGCCGTGCAGGTGGACGGTCACCTTTCCAGCGCCCATCTGTACCGAGTCGAGGTGGAGATGGGGGTTATCGGCGGTGAACTCGGCGAAGGCGAGCGCGGTGGGCTGCACATTGTGGGTGGTGCGGGCGGGCCGCGGGTGGAAGAACATGTCCGCTCCTGCGAAGACGGCTGCGTGCCTCGGGCTCGGGTGAGTCCGGCAGGGGCAACCTGCGGAGCGGCTGGGCAAGCGGCGCAACCATCCGTGCCCGGCCCGGAGCCTTGGCCCAGGGCCGGACAGACGCGCGGGCCCCGGTCTGCCACGTGGAGAGGCAGGCCGGGGCTGGAGTGGGGGCGGGCGCCGGATCAGCCGATGAGGGCCGGTGGTCCATCAGGGAACATCGCCCGGTATTCCCGGCGCACCTGGTGCTCCTCGGTGATGGCGGCGTCGCTGGGCTCGACGCCGACTGCTGCCGCGGCCTCGCGGGCCACGGCGAACCGGCCCTGCAGGGCGGCCAGCGGGGAGTGAGGCGGCCACGTGGCCGAGGGCCAGGCGTGCGCCCAGTCCTCGCCGTGCTCCTCCAGAGCTGCGGCGTAGGCGCCGAACTCTCGGAATAGCAACTCGCCCAGGGTGTCGCGCTCGGTCTGGTTGGACATGGTCACTCCCCCGCGCGGTGGGAGGCGGCCGGGGTGCAGGGCAGGGAAAGGAGCCGCCGCGTCATGCGGGCGTCGTAGCGCAGTTGCCCGGCCGCCTGACGGCACGCCCCATGCAGGTACGCCGCGATCAGGTAGGCGGTCAGTCGCTCGGTGCGTTCCGGGTCCGCCTGGTGCGGCAGGTACAGGACGTTGGCCGGGGGCACCAGACCGAGCCGGACGTACGCCTCGATGAGGTCCCAGCCGTCCGTGCCGCCCGCGTGCTGTGCCTTGGTCCGGGCGAGACCGTCTTCCATTCCGTCGTACAGGCCGCTGAGCAGCACGACCGGCAGGTGGGCGATGGCGTCCACCGCGCGGTCCAGGGCACCGTCGTCGTCGGGGTCGAAGAGGTCCTCGGGGAGCCCGAAGTACTCGTTCGCGACCGGGTCCTTGCCTCCGTGGGCGGTGTAGGCGGTGCGCCAGTCTGCGACCGTCTCGGTTCCGGCCTGCACCTCGCAGGGGTCGGTGTGCTCGCCTGAGATACGCACCTGGCCCAGCCAGCCCGGCCGCCGCAGTTTCCGTACGGGCGGGAGTCCTTCCTCGGGGCAGCCCTGCCAGGCTGCGCGGGCGACGGCGCCCGCGTTGCGCATCAGGCGGCCGACGCGGGCCGACGTGCCGGTGGTGTGGCGGCCAGCCGGGGCTTTCGTCATGAGTTCTCAGCTCCTCAAGGGGCGGTCCCCGGGCGCGGGTGGCGGGCCGGGGTGCCGTGAGCGGGCCTCTGGGCTCAGCTCGGACGGCTGTCCGAACGGTGGGTGAGCCCGGGCCAAGGCACGCAACTGCTCGGCTCACAGCGGCCGGGAATAGCTACGGCCCGCTTACCGCCACCTGGTGGCAAGCGGGCCGAGAGACCCATCGCCGCCTCCGCGTCCGGGGGCGCAGGGCGGCGCTGGAAGTGCGGATGGCCGGGCGTTGGGCGATCAGCGAGTGGCGACGCGGAACGAGGTGCACTCGCCCGAGGGCGCGTGAGCGGTGTGGTGCCGACCGCAGCGACACAGGGCGATTGGCTGCTCGCCCTTGGTGTCGCACTCGGTCAGCTGGCACACAGGGCAGCGGCCGGCAGACAGGTGCGCGAGGGCGTGCAGGACATTCATGGCGTCCTTCTCGTACGGGCGGATAGCGTCGTCGAGGCAGGAGGCGTCCTCCGGCTCCTCGTCCGCCTCCATGCCTTCGTCCGCGAGGAGGCGTGCTCGATCGCTCTCCCAGGAGGTGATGGTTGCCGCCGCCTCGACCGCCAAACGCTGGAGAGCCAGGTCGGTGCGGGCCAGCCGTTCACCCGCCTCGCGGATGTCGGCCAGGCTCCAGACGATCACATCTCCCCAAGTCGGTCGCTCCGTGGGCGGTGCGAAGAAGTCGATGTCCTCGGACAGCGAGGCGCGACGTGATCCGTCGGGGAGGTCGTAGGTGATCAGCGCGTATCGGGCATCGGCTGCGTCGGGCCAGACCAGAAGGGGCTCGGCCCACGTGACCCGCGCGCTCTGGGCAGCGGCAAGGAGCTTTTCCAAGTCATCCCAGGTCAGCGGAGGCGCGCTGGCAAAGAGCTCGTCCCACTGCTCGGGCAGCGTGTCGGGATGCAGGACAGGAGAGTTGTAGGCGGCAAGGGTGTCCAGCACCCAGGGGGCGTACGGCATGGCGGTCTCCGCTCGGAACTGTAGGCCGCGCCGTGTGCGCGGCCGATACGGGCGAGCGTGGAGGCGTGGCCCCCTAGCCAGGCAACCATGGGAACGGCGTGTGGCCTCCGAGCCGGTCCGCGTGGGACCGGCCCGGAGGCCACGGTTCGCAGGCATGTAGGTCGAGGCTGAGAGAGGGGCGGAGGAGTTCGCCCAACTACACCTACTTGTAGTCGTTTCGCGGACCTTCGTCCATCGCAACCTCGATGGTCTCAGCCCCCTTGCGCAGCAGGCCGCTGCGCCGCAGCTTCACGGTGGGCCGCTTCTCGGATCCGCGCCCCGAGTACTGCTCCAGAGCGTGGATGAGTACGGAGTCCTGGGCGTTCTCGATCATTCCCGGGACGCACGAGTAGACCCTGTCGTCGTTGTTGGCGTTCTCGGCCGCGATGACGACCTTGTCACCGGCCACACCGTTGTCGATCTCCAGGGTGACGCGGTACCGGTAGAAGCTGCCGGTCCCGTTGGACTGGGCCGAGTAGGCGACCGGAACCACGGCGCGGATTGAGTCGTTGAGCGTGATCTCGATGGTCTCCTCGGCGACGCCCTGCGCTCCTCGACCCACGTCGCCCAGGTGCTTGACTGCACCGTCGGCGGTGCTCATCTGTGCCGGGACGCCGCGAGCGCCGAAGGTGGCGACGTACTCCACATCGCCGTTGGTCCGGAACACGATGGCGTACAGGTCGTAGTCGGTGTGGCTGCTCCACGTCATGCGGGCGGTCACGCCGGTGGTCTTGATCAGGGAGACGGGGGCGTCGCCCTTCTTCATGTTGATCATAGGAGTCCTGTTCTGGTGAACGGGTGCCGCGCTCGCACCGATGGGCGCCTGGCTGCGGCTTGACTCCGGAACCGTGAGAGATGGGCGGGTTAGCCCCGCAACCCACCATGCTCGCGCCGCAGTTGACCGTTGCCGTGCCGTGCTCTGATCGACCGTAGGAACGGAAAAGGCCAGGTGGG
Source organism: Streptomyces sp. NPDC005878 (assembly GCF_040629815.1). Classification (NCBI taxonomy): domain Bacteria; kingdom Bacillati; phylum Actinomycetota; class Actinomycetes; order Kitasatosporales; family Streptomycetaceae; genus Streptomyces; species Streptomyces sp. NPDC005878. The sequence goes on along the minus strand of NZ_JBEXWK010000023.1, from coordinate 120,940 downwards.
TGGCGGTGGGCCGGTCCCTCCCGCGGGCTGCCACGCCTTTTCGCGCGGCCGGTCCGCCAGGCGGAACGCGAGCAACGACACGGGCAGTTGCTCAGCAGCTAGGGCAGTGGGCAGGGCGCGGAGACGTGTGAACGGTCCGCCTGGTGATCAGGCGGGCCGCGGAACTTTCGTACAGGGATGAAGCGCTGGTCGTGGCCGAGGCGCGTTACTCGCGATGGCCATCCATCTCCAGCTCCCACTGATGGAGGAAGTCCGGGTCGGAAGGCGCTGCCTCAGCTACGGGACGTCCGTCGGTCGACAACTGGTCCAGGGTGATCAGGCGGGGGGTCGCCCTGGTTGCGTCGCTGGACAGGTGGGGGCAGAACTCCCTCGCCGTGTCCTTGCAGGACTCATGGAGCGCGGCCTGGAGTACCTGCCCCTCAGGGGTGGCCAACACCCATGCCTCCTCGTCCAGTGGGAGACCGCATCCTTGACACAGCCAGCGGTTCTGCGCCTCCGCGAGACGTCGGGCATCAAGTGCGCGCCACCAGACCTTGCCCTTGCCTGCTGCGCGTGGAGCAACCCAGGGGACCGGGAGGCCGTGATGCACGGGGCGCGGTAGACCGGCCGGCGTCGGTGCTGCCAGGTCGGCGGCCTCAAGGGCGCGCCAGACGGGCGTCTCCATTCCGAAGGCAGCGCACCAGTCGGTTGTGCAGTAGAACCTGCTTCCGGTCTCTTCGAGGTCGAGCGGGTTCTTGCACTCGGGGCACGGCACGCGCATGGGTACATCCTCTCCAATCGAAGCCGCGGTTGTGCGCGTACGGCCCCGGTCTCGGAGCCGACGAGGGCGGCCGGGTGGCGGGACCGTAGTCAACTCGACGGCAAGGGCGACAAGGGGGCCCCAGCCCGCTGCACTGCGAGCGGGCCGGGGCCGGGCATGGCGGTGCCCCGGTCGCCAAGGGGTTCCGGCGACCGGGGCACTGCGCGGGGTGTCAGTTCTTCCAGATGCTGACGATGGCCTCGACCACGCCCTCGACGAGGTCAGCGATCCAGGAACGATCGCGGCGGCGCCTTCGTGAACGGTGGGTCACTTGGTGCACCTCGGGTCGTTCGCTACCACGGCGAGCGACCCGTACTTGTTGTCCCCGTGGTAGACGACGTAGACCCGGTTGGGCCCATCGCACTTGGAACCGACGTTCGAGAAGCCGTCGGCCATCCTGATCAGGTCCATCGGCGCACCGTTATCGTTGCCGGAGCGCGGCGCGTCCTTGAAGGGCTCGGCGAACTTGTCGCCACACCCGGCCAGGGTGAGAGTGAGGGTGGCCACGATGGCTCCGCCGATCGCCAGGCGGCGGTTGCGTCGCGTCCGGGGAGTGGGCTGGACGGTGGTGGTGGGCTCGATGGCGGTGGTCTTGCGGGCAGCAGGCATCGTTGTGCTCCTGTTCCGATGAAGTGGTTGGTGCTTCCTGTCGGCCGCCAATCGGCCGTCAGACGCCCCGAGTTGGGCGAGTGAGCTGACCTTGGCGGGCCCGGGGGTTAGCGCCGCAACCCGCACCTGACCTGTGCTTTTACGGAACGCCGTACATCAGACGCGGGAGCGCGCCGTGTTGGCGTCGGGCCTGGCGGATCGGTCCGGTGACACGTCATCTGGGCAGATCCCTGGGGTAGTTGGCCGTTCGCGGTGTGGTGTGGGTGAGAGCACGGCGAGCTTGCTGGGTCTGCTGGCTCCTCTGAGCCGGGGGTGGCGTTCTGTCCCGCACCCTGGATTCGCGATCGCGGTTGCTGTTCCGCCTCCCGGGATGGCGCCGTCGCCGACCCCGCGGCCGCGGCCTCGGACGACGCCCGCAAAGCGACTGAAGCGACTGATGTGCGGACTTGCTCTGATCCCGAGGCTCGGCGGCGGGTGCTCCTCCCCCGCACGCAGGTGCCCCCTGGTGGTGCACCGGTTTCGGATGCACTACCAGGGGGCGTGTGGAGGTCGGCCGGGTCGGCCGGATTTCTAGTCGGAGTGGGATGCGCGCCGGACCTCCTCCAGGTGAAGGTCAAAAATGACCTTCTGGGCGGGCTGGGTGTCCGGCTTGAGTACGAGCAGGCCGCCGCAGGTGCATGCGAGTGCGCTGTCCGGGCCCTCGGGAGGCTCCAGGATGGGGCTGTGGCCCGGGGGGTAGGCCATCTCGTGCAGCGCAGTCGGGGTTGCAGTCAGGGTGCTGGTCATCGGGGTCTCATTTCGTGAGGTGGCGGTAGGGGCAGGGTGGTTGGGCGGGTTTAGCGGGTCAGGGCGAGGTACTGGTCGGCCGCAGCCGGCCCGAGGTGACGGCGTACGGCGTCGCCGCGGCGCCAGGAAATGGGCCCGTCGAGAGCGTCGAGCATGCGGGCGGCGGCGATGATGGCGTTCAGAGTGAAGTCCTGCTTGAAGCTGTGGCCGATCCGTCGCTCGAGCTCGGCGAAGGTCTGCGGGTGCGGGAGCTCGAGGGCGAAGCAGACGCGGGTGGCGAGGATGAGCCACTCCGGTCCGGCAAGGACGCAGTAGACGCAGGACAGGCGTTCCAGTCCGGTGTCGTAGATGGGGTGGTACTCCAGGCCGTTGCTGGCGATGTCCTGCCAGACCTCCTGCTCGGACAGCCCATGGATGATGTTCCAGGTCAGTACGAGCCGGTTGGCGCTCGTGGTGCGGGTATCGAGCGCCAGGCGCGCTTTGAGGGCGCGCGAGGCGGATTCGGCCCCGCGGACCCCCATCACGTTGAGCACGATGGCCTGGCGGTCGAGGCCGAGCTCCCGCACCCAGGTGGTGATGACGGGGCCGGTGGGGTCCCGCTTCAGCGCGGAGGTGCAGAGCCGGCGTTTGGCGTCGGGCCACATCTGGCGGTCCTCGACCATGCCCAGGAAGCCGCCGTCGGGGGTCACGAGGAGGAACGGGATCCCGTAGCGCTCGGCTTGGCGCCGGGCCAGTTCGGGAACCCCCGGCCACTCCGAGCCGAGATCGCAGTGCATGACGCGCACCTTGTGCAGGCAGCCCGCGGCCTTGGCCGCAGCCACGGTACGGTGCATCGCCACGAGTGAGTCCTTACCGGAACTCGTTTGAATGATGATCAAATCGGCGGCTCGGACCAGGTCGACGGGGTGGTCGGCCAGGCGCTCCAGGAGCACGGTGGTAGCGCGTCGCCGGATGTGCCCGGTCGGGTACCGGTTGAGCGCCGGCCGGTGCGACTGGGCCGTGGACGCGGCGCGTTGCAGCCGAGCTTCGGCCTTGCGGACCTTCTGCTCGGCCTCCTGGTGCTCCTGAATGGCGGCGAGGAGCGTGGAGTATGCCGGGGAGGCGCGGTCGGTTCCGCCCATCGCGTGGATGTGGTCGTGCCAGTGGTGACGGGCCAGGGCGGCGCCGTGCTCGTCGTGTGCTTCTCGGACGGCGTGCTGCGCCGTCCGGTAGGCGTCGGCGGCCTTGCCGGCGCAGCGGATCATGTCAATGGTGCGCAGGGCGTTCTTGGTACTCACGTCGGTCTCCTTGGTCGTGGAGGCGGTTGGGCGGTGGAGGGCCGGACCGGATCGGCCCGGCCACGCGGCGTTGCCGGGGGCTACCGGCGGGGCATGGGCAGGTGGACGCCGGGCAGGTCGAAGATCACGGCGGTGTCGTCCGGGTCACGGTCGGCGCGGGTGCTCGCGAAGTGTGCGCGGACGGCGGCCGCAGCGTCGCCCGGGCCGTTGGCGGTGACCTGGTAGGAGGTCAGGGCCGCCTCGTAGAGCGTGTTGTAGAGGGTGTCCGCGATGTGCGGGGCCTTCTGGGGCGAGGGGGTGGGAAGGACGCCGATGACTTTCACTCGCCATCCGTGGTCGGCGGCGAGGACGGTCCAGGAGTCCGCCTCGCGTTCGTAGTTCCACCGGAACGTCCGGACGAATTCGTCGATCCCGGCGGTGTCGCGGTCGGTGTACTCGGTCCAGGGCCAGTGAAAAGCTCCGGGGCGGTAGTGGCCGTCCTGGTCCGGGAGGACCTCGGTGCGGCCGTGTGGCGTCACGATCACCACGGTGTCGACCTCGAAGTGGGCCGGTGCGTTCCAGTGGCCAGCGCGGTGCGCGGTCTGCGTGTCGGCGCAGATCTTCCGCATCACGGCGCGGGTGAAGCGCGGGGCGCAGTATCCGTCCCAGTGCTCGGGCCGGGTCTGGCAGCGGTAGGGGCCCGCGATGCCTTCCAGGCTCACCTCGTTGCGGGTCCACTGGGCGGCGGAGCCGTCGAGCCAGTTCCGGATGGCTCGCGCGCAGCTGGCGCTGTCGTGCGCCATGTCGGCGAGGGTGGGGTTGGTCAGAGGGGACTCGCGGTTGTACAGCTCGTTGTCGGCGTAGCCGTCGAATTCCGGGCCGTACCGCATGGCGAGCCATCCGCTGTGGTGCGCGATGGGGTGGTCCACCGAGGCGTCGTCCGTGATGGCGATGTGCAGCTGGTGTTCGGACAGCTGGCTGTCCGGTCCGAAGGTGACGTACCGGGCGGTGCAGCCGCCACCGGTGTGCCAGAACTCGGAGGGGATTGCGTAGGCGTCGAGGGCGGCTTTGAGGGCGATGTTGGCCGCGATGTCGTCCGTGGTGCCGTGCTGCGAGGCCAGCGTGCGCATGACCGCTTCGCGGGCGTTGAGGAAGCGCGGGTCAGCCAGCCCGATTTCTGTCGAGGGCATGACACATCCTTATGTTGGGTGGGTGGTTTGGGGTGGGTGGCGGTGTGTCCGGCCGCCTGGTGCGTTGCGTGACCTCGCCGAGAAGGAGTGGGTCGACGACGATGGCGAAGGTAGGAGGAGCCGGGGTTAGCCCGGCAACCGCGATGGAGCACCGCGCGGCTTGGGTGGTTTCACGTCAGGTCCGTGCGCGGCGGGAGATGCATCACGGCAGGTCAAAGAGACAGCCGATGGATCTGTCTAGACTCCCTCGGCATGATCAAGGGGTGCCCCCGTCGCAGCCGGCGTCCGTCTCTTCGCAGTGAAGGCTGAGCGCGTGCCATCGCGGCCTGTGCCGAGACCGGTCGTAAGCTCGCTGGCCGGCGAGGGCCTGTCAGGGGCCGGGAAGCATGGGAACAGTGGGCGGTAAGGCTCAGCGTTCTCCGGAGGGGTTGGTGCAGCCTGCGGACGGCGCCGGAATCCCGCACCGTCCGGCCAACGCCCGCACTACGATGCGCGGATGAGCGAGCTGGCGCCGACGGTACGGCGCACCCTGTACCAGCGTGGGCCGCTGCGCCGCGCGCTGCTGGACACCTCCGTGCTGACGACGGACATCATCGCGGCCACGCGACGGCTGGCCCCGTCGTCGTTCGTCGCCGGGGCGCGGGCGGGGACGGTGCGGTGCCTGATCCCGGTTCACGTGTGGGAGGAGGTGCCGCGGGTGCTGGCCGACCGGCACCACGAGGGCGGCCGGTTCGATCTGGGGCGGGCGCTGGAGCTGTGGCAGTCCCGGTACGCACCCGTCCTGTACGTCGTGGACACTGCCGGCCTGCCGATGACGCCGCAGGCTCAGGTTCTCGCGGGGCGGGATGCCTCTGATGTGCCGATGCTGCTGCTGGCCGGGGTGATCGCTCCGGTGGTCATCATCGGGACCGACGCGGACCTGGTCGACAGCGGGCTCGCGGTCGCCGACTGGGTCGCCCTGCGCGCGGCCCTGGGGGACGTGGGGGTGACGGAGGGTCGGATGGCCGACCTGGAGCGGCAGGCCGGTGTCTTGGCGAACCTGGCCAGCCACCTGGTGAGAGCGACGGTGGAGCAGCTCAGCGAGCCGAAGAAGTTGGCGGCCGCGGCTGTGCTGGGTGCAGCGGCCGGGGCGCTCTACTGGCGGCAGCGGAAGCACCCGCGAGTCCCCTCGCAGCGGCAGCCGGCGCTGCCCGTGGTGCTGGAGCACGCCTCGAAGCGATGGACCGAAATCAGCGCGCGGCACACCCGTGGTGAGGACCGGTGGCGGCAGGCGGAGCTGGGGACGCCCGGCGACACGCTGCTGCACCGGGTCGCCCGGACGCTGGTCAGGTCCCGGGAGCCCTTGACGCGCACGGCGATCGTGGAGCGCCTGGGCGAGACCGTCCCCGGTGCCGGGCACACCGAGCGGATGGCCGCCGTCCTGGATGTGCTGACCGCCCACGCGATGTTCGTTGACGTCACGGGCCGCGGGCACTGGCAGGTGGGCCGGCTCGGCGGCCGGTAACTGGAACGCGCTGCCCCGTCGGTGCGGCTCGTCCTGTCCTCCCGCCTCGCTTGAGCATGCGGTTCGTGTTGCCATGCCAGGCCGTTCGGGTTGGTCACGGACTGTGTTTGTGGATGGGCTGGCAGGGGGCGGTCCACCACGACGTGGCAGTCTGTGTCCAACCCTGGTCGGTTCTGACATCTTCGCGGGCAGCTGCCTCGATTACGTAGCCGTGCGACTCAAGGACTTGTGCAGCCCGCTCCCGCGGCAGGGTCGGCACATGGCCGGTGACAGCGATCAGATAGCGCCCCGGATCGTCAGGCTGAGCAGTGATGAGTTCCTCAGCGGGACCGAGGTCGATGTTCGGGCCGGCCACCACGCCCAAGTCCGGGCCGATGACGGACAACGTCCAGCGCCCGTGGAACACGCCGGCCTCGGCCCGGTACAGGGCAGGCAGGTCGGCATGGGCGGGGTGGGCTTCTGGCACTGGGATCTCCTCGTGGAAGGTGGACGTGCCAGCCAGGCGAGCGCCGGGCCTCCAACGGACACCGACACTGCCACATGACGCCGACTCGTCTTCCCACGGGGGCTGGACTGCCCGTACCGGGGTGGTGCCAAGTGCGCTGAGCATGGTCCGGTCAGTGTTCCGGTGGTGCGCAGGGACTCGTCCATGCCTCGGGAAGCCAGGCTGTAGCGCCTTCCGCGAGGCCGGACGCGGAGCGGTAGCGCAGCCTCAGCTGGACCCAGCCGTGGGCCTCGCGGAGTTTGATCCCGCGGTCGAGATAGAAGAGTTGTCCGATCGGCGCGAAGTCGGGACCGGGGCCAGACCGTGCGGGGACCGCGTCGCGGTTCACGTACCGCGCGAGGTAGCTGACTGCCGTTACTGCGGCCGTGGGCGATTCGGTGGGTGCGGGGTCATCAGTGCGATGGCCGAGGGCGAAGAGCTTCACGACGGACCTTCCCTGGGGGACAGGACGGCTCTTTCGCCGACCGCGATCGTGTGCAGAACAGGGTCGCGGCACCTCGCTGATCGGGACAACCGTCCCGGTCGTACACACGGGAGTTAGAGGCCCGCGCTCCCGGGCTGCGGCTCCGCTGTCGCGGCGCGCATCCCTTCTGCAGGGACAAGTCGTCAGCGGGGAGGGGCTGCGCTCGTGACCTTCTGCGTGCGGCACTTCCGGCGCTTGGCAGCTTCCGCCTTAGTGATCTTGTGCGCCTGGCCGCGGTTCACATCCCGTCCACGCCCCTTGAGCCACGTCACGATCTTCGGGGTATGGGTGCTGTCCAGCACCTTGATCGCGTACCGGACAGCGTCAGCGTTGGTGAGCAAACCTTGCAGCACCACTTCGTGATCCCCCGCAGACGATGGAGACGCAACGACGCCTTCCTCCTCATCGCCCGGAGCAAACGGGGACTTGTCGGTGACGCCACCCGTTTTCTCGCCTTCCGAGGCCACTCCCCCGTGCGCGGACTCTCGTGGCGCTGCGAGCGGCGGCGGCTGCCCGTCATCGACCAACGAGCCCTGGTACCCAGCCGCGGCCTTCTTCCTACTCTTCTGAGGAGCCAGCCCTGAGTCCTCCATCATCGCGGCCCGGTGTGCCTGGGGCTCGCTGGGATCCCTGCCGTTCAGGCGCCGACGCGCTCCGGCGGTGACGATGTCGAGCAGGCTGTCGGTGATCACTCCGCCGGTGAACGCAGCAGCCAGGCCCGCAGCGAGGCGAACGTAGTGGCCGTGGTGTGCCGACACGCTTCGATAGGCGGCGGTGCCGCTTGTGGTCGCAACGGCGAGCGAGGATGCGGAAATCGCAGACTCCAGCAGCCCTAGGGTGATCTCACGAATCAAGCGCTGGGCGAGGGAACCTCGGTCGTCATAGAGCATGGGCATGGCCTCCTCGGGGGTGACGGCGTACACCGGCCAGGGGGATAGGCAGTCCAGGTGCGGCTGTCAAGAGATCGCCTTCGTCGGCGGCTTCTCCGGGTACCTACAGGGGAAGGACCTCCGAACGCCGCGGTCACGAGACCGGAGGGGCGATCGCGGCGTGTCTCTGCTCGGCGGTCGCGTCACGCTGCGGCTCGCGGAGTGTCTGGGCGATGGAGCCCTGCGGTGAGGGTGCGCGCGAGGCTGGCCACGGCGTCGGCTTGCTGCCGGGGCCCATGCGCCGCTTCCATGGCGCGAATGAGGGCGGATCCCACGATAGTGACGTCGGCGATGCGGCTGACCTCCTGGGCTTGCGCAGGAGTGGAGATGCCGATGCCGACTCCGATGGGCAAGTCGCTGGCAGCCCGCAGGCGCTTCACGAAGGTGGGAAGCGCGTCGTGGAGGGGGCCCGCCGAGCCGGTGACCCCGGCGACGGCGGGGGCGTACAGCATGCCGCCGGCGGCCGCGCAGATACGGGCGAGGCGTGCGTCGGTTGTCGAGGGGGCGACGACGAACACCGTGTGCAGGCCGACGTGCCGGGCCGCGCTAAGCCACGCGTCGGCTTCTTCGATTGGCAGGTCGGGCAGGATCACGCCGGCGGCACCGGCTTGCGCCAGGTCATGCGCGGCCCGTTCGAGGCCGTACTTGAACAGCGGGGGATAGTAGGCCATCACGAGGACGCTCGCCGGGGACGTGGCCAGGGACCGGATGCTCTCCAGGAGATGCCGGACGCGGAATCCGGCGGCGAGTGATTGCGCGGCGGCCCGTTGGATAACTGGACCGTCCATCGTGGGCTCGCTGTAGGGCCAGCCGAGCTCGATCACGTCGGTGGTTTCGGCAAGGCGGTGCAGGATCCGCAGGCTGTGGGCCTGGTTGGGGTAGCCCGCGGGTAGATAGGTGGCCAGGGCCGCCCGGTGGTTGGCACGGGCGCGCGCGAGCACCTGGTCGAATCGGGCGGGCGCGCCGGCCGCGGGTCCTCCTGGTGTAAGGCGTGGGCGGCGCCATGTCGGGTTCATGGGGTGAGGCAAGCAGACTGTGCGGGCCAGCGGGGGGCTCGCGGCTTCGCGTCTCACCGCCTGGATCCGGATTCGGGGGTGTTGTTCCGCCGGGCGGTACAGCACCTCGTTGCCGGTTTGTGGGTCAGCCGTGCCGGGATGTCGTCCGGCGGACAAACCAGGATGCCGGATCCTGCGAAGGCCGTCCGCCGGTCGCCGGGAGTCGCGTGGGGAGTAGCACGGCTGGTACCCCTGAGCCCATGCTCAACCGCAGTGGACGCCGTTCTTCGAGACCTCGTAGTGCGCGCGGACGTGGCCGGGCGCACCGAGGTTCATGTCTCCGACCACGTTGATGCAGGCATGCGGTGACTTCACGTAGACCGGCCCCGCCCATCGTGTGTAGACCTGCCCGCGCGCGTATCCGTCGGACTCGCCGTCCTTGTAGGTGGGGCTGTGCAGGCCCACGCCCAGGCCCCAGGCCTGGCCCCGCAGTTCGGGAACCGGCTTGGATATCGCGCAGTTCTTCTTGGTCTTGGCGCTGTAGTAGACGTACACGTAGCCGCCCGTGCGCGGCCCTTCCTTCCCCGAGACCTTCGTCATGGCGTGCTTGCCCACGTAGCCGTAGGTCGAGCCGCACAGCGAAGTGGAGGTGGCGGCCGCGGCGGTCGGCGCGTTCGCGACCATGCCGGCGATCGCGGCGGCACCGACTGTGGAGGCGGCGAGGACTGCGCGGAGCTTCTGCATCGGATCACACATCCCTGGTGTGGAGTAGCCCATGTGATGGGCGGGGCGATCCGAGCCTGTCGCTGTTGGCCAGCGTGCAACTCGGTCCACCGCGCGACGTCCCAAGAGGTGGATCCGCATTCGCCGTCGGCGTTCCGCGCGACGGACCGAGTTGCTGCTGATGGTCGGCGGCCATTGCCCCGTTGCGGGGCGTGCCGACAGCTTCGTCCCTGAGCTGGTCGTACGTCAGGCCCGCACGCAGTGAGGGGGTGGGGGACGGTCAGTTGGGCATGCAGGGCTGCAGCGCGCGGACGGCTCGTGCGATCAGGTCGATTTGCTCGGGCAGCGGGGCACGGGCGCCCAAGTCGCCCAGGTCGGCGAGCGCCTCGCCGATCAGCGGGATCAGGGTGGTGGTGTCCGCGTCCGCGAGAGGCTGTTGGACGGCGCTGATGTGGAGGGCGAGGATCAGCGGTCCGGCCGCGTCGTCTAGGTGCTCGGTGAGGGCGCGCAGGTGCGTGATCGCCTCCTGCCGAAGCGGGTGGGACTGGCTCGTCATTGGATTGGCCAGAGGGCTTCCCACGGCGTGCAGCAGAAGCTGACGGCCGGTGTTCCAGCCGTGGTGCACGGCTCCGGGCTGGTCGGGGTGGCTGCTGGCCGGGAAGATCGTGTGGGACGGCGGGATCTGGTCGATGCGGGTGATGGCAGGCATGTGTTCCTCGCTATCGGTGCCGCCGGTCGGTCCGGCAGGCGCGCGAGGGACGCTAGGAAGCGCCCTACCTAGCTGGGCAACCGTCACGTCCGGCCGGGCGCGAGGTCCAGGTCCACGGCGTCGGGCACGGTGGGGGTGATGTCCATGCGCCGCTTCAGCGCGAGAAGGCCGGCGGCGGCGAGGGCCCCCAGGGCGAGACTCGTCGCCCACATGAGTTCCGGTCCTCCGGCATCGAGGGCGGCGGAGCTGATGAGGGGGGCGATCAGGGCGGAGATGCCCATCGTGGATGCCCAGATGCCGGTGTAGCGGCCCCGGGCATCGGCGGGTGCGAGGCGTTCGACCACTGTCATGATGCTGCTGAAGAACAGCACCTCGCCCAGGGTCCAGATGGCGGCGGCGAGGCCGTAGCCGATGAGGGACTGGCGGGCGCCGAGGTTTCCGCCCATGCCCAGGCCGAGGGTGATCGCGCCCGTGGCGCACACCACCAGCGGGGTACGGCGGTCGATCCAGGGTTGCAGGAGAGGCTGGAAGACGACGACGCCGATCGCGTTGATGAGGCTGATGATCCCGTAGGCCGATGGTTTCAGCCCGTCGTGGTCCATGGCCACGGGCAGTCCGAACAAGACCTGCTGGTACGAGCAGAGATACAGGAGCGTGAGGCCGGTCAGTGCGAGGAACCGCCTGTCGCGGAGCAGGGCCTGGTAGCCCGTGGCCGGGGAGTCGGGGCGTTTGTGGGGTGCTGTCGGGCGTGGGCCTGTTCCGATCCTGCGGATCAGCACGGTGACCGCGAAGGCCAGGTTGGAGGACGCGGCGACGTAGAAGAGCGCGGTCATGTGCCGGTCGGCGATGGCCGTTCCGACAGAACCGGCCACGCCTGCGCCGATGTTGGACGCCCAGTAGAGGCGGGCGTACGCCCGTCCTCGGGCGTCCTCGGGCACCACGTCGGCGACGAGCGCCAGGACGGCCGGGCGGGGTGCGTCGAAGAGGAGGCCGACGGCGAACGCGGCGGCGGTCAGTGTGGGGAGCGTATGCAGGGCGGGGAGCAGAAGGTACACCGTGGTCACGGCGGACAGGGTTACCAGGAGGGTCCGGCGTCGGCCGATGCGGTCGGCGAGCCATCCTGCGATGGCGGGTCCGATGGCCCATCCCGCCCCGAAGGCGGCACTGACCTGGGCCGCGTCCGATGCGCTGAAGTGCTGCTGGCGCACCAGGTACAGGGAGAGGAACGGCACGACGACGCAGCCGCTGCGGCAGATGGTGAAGCCGGCCACAAGCGTCCAGTAGGCGGCGGGCATCCGGAGCGGAGCAGGGCGGGGCTTGAGGGTGGGGCGGTTGTCACGGGCCACCGCTGCTCCTTGACCTTGAGTGAATTGCGGACGGGTGGGAGGCGCAGATGTGCGCTTGCGTCTGCCGCGCGGTGGGGCCGGGCGGGCTCGTCTGAGGATGCGGTGATCGTGAAGGAATCGGGGCGGGCGCCTGCGCGTGGCGCCACCTGGCGGGAGATGATCTTCACGCCGGTTCCGTGGCACGGGCCGTGCCTTGGGTGTCCAGCGGGGTGGCACCGTGGTCCGGCTGTCGGCCGCGAGGCGCGGGGGTCGGTCGCATCCGTGGTCCGGTGACTGTGTCCCGCGGGGCGGAACGACGGGTGCGATCGCAAGGCCAGGGCGTGGGACGTTCTCCTCTGGCGAGCCTGTCCGGCGTGCGGCGGGGTGAGGGTGGGGCGGAACTCGGCCGACCCGCGATAGAGATCGGACCCCTCTTGATGGACCTGCTGGAGAAGTGCCGTGCCTATGCCCGGGCTGACGAGGCACGCGATGTTGGGCTCTATCCGTTCTACCCGGCCTTTCAGGGCCCGTCCGAGGGCGGTCAGGCGGTGCTGGACGGCGCCGAGGTCTGCATGCTCGGCAGCAACAACTATCGTGCGCTGAGCGAGAATGCGCAGGTGATCGGTGCCGCGCAGGACGCGATCGCCCTGTACGGGACGTCCGCGACCGGATCCCGGCTGCTGAACGGGAACCTGGATCTGCATGAGAATCTCGAGGCGGACCTCGCCGACTTCTTCGGCTACGAGGCGGCCCTCATCTTCAGCACGGGCTACATGACCAACCTGGGCGTCGTGTCCGCCCTGGCCGGGCGCGGCGACCAGGTGTTCCTGGATGAGAAGGCGCATGCCTCGCTGATCGACGGCGCCCGGCTGGCGGCAGCCTCCGGCGCGGTAGTGCGCGCGTTCGCGCACAACGACCCCGATGACCTGGCCCGTCAGCTGGCGGCGGCGCCGACGGCCTCTTCCTTGGTCGCCACGGACGGGGTGTTCTCGATGGAGGGCGCCCTGGCTCCGGTGGCCGAACTCGTGACGGTGTGCGAGGAGTTCGGTGCCACCTTGCTGGTCGACGACGCCCATGGGGTGGGAGTGTTCGGGCGGGGCCGCGGGGTGGTCGAGCAGGCCGGTATGCGGGGCCGGGTGCCGCTGATGACCTTGACCTTCAGCAAGGCGTTGGCGTCGCAGGGAGGCGCGGTGCTGGCCGATGCCAAGACGATCGACTTCCTGCGGCACACCTCTCGGCCGCAGATCTTCTCAGCCGGGCTGAGTCCGGCCGACACCGCGGCCGCGCACGCTGCGCTGCGAGAGGTCCGCCGGCGCGCGGAAGCGGAGCCGGACGTGCTGGCGGCGGCCGAGTACCTGCGCCGGGCCCTGGACGCGCTGGGCTACGACGTGGTCGGCAGCGCCGGCCCGGTCATTCCGGTGCGGTTCCCCGACCAGCTTTCGATGCTGTCGGCGCATCGCGTCCTGATCGAGCACGGGGTGTACACCAACGCCGTGTTGCCGCCCGCCGGCGAGGACCACCAGCTGAGGATCGCGTGTACGGACGCGCACACCCCCGACGTGCTGGAGTCGGCGATCGGCGTCTTCGCCTCGCTGCGCGAGGAACTCCTCCCCCGCTACCGCCGGGCGGCGTAACCGTGTCGGCCACCGGGGTCACCGGGGCCAGTTGCGGGCTCGGGCGGCGCTCGCCCGAGCCCTCACGGAGCGCGGATGCCACCTGGTGCTCGTCGCCCGAGACTGCGCGGCCCTCATGAAAGACCCCGCCCCGTCGCGGCCCCGTCCGGGAACCACGACCGGCGGATCGCCCCACTCTGCCGAGGTCCGCGACCGCGAGATCTCACCCAGAAAGGTAGGACACCATGGCCCTTCCCGCCCTCACCAATGACGAGCGCGACGCCGCGCGCCAGAAGGCCATCCTCGCCCGGCAGGCACGCAGCGCCGTGCGGGCGAGCCTCAAGGCCGGAACCCTGACACTCGCCCAGGTGCTGGACCGGGCGGACAGCGTCGTCGGCCGCATGCCGGTGCGACAGCTCCTGACCGCACTGCCCGGCATCGGCCAGGTCCGCGCCACCCGGTCGATGAACGCACTGGGCATCCCTGAGGGGCGCCGTGTCCAGGGCCTGGGGCCCGCCCAGCGAGCCAAGCTCCTGGAGGAGTTCCCCAGCGCCGCGTAACGCGCCGGCCCGGTGACCGGCGCCGCGGCGCCGGTCTCGGTCAGCTGCCTGCGGGGAGCTTGCCGACGGCGGTCTTGATGTGGCGGTCCACCAGGGCGGGGGCGCCCACCAGCATCACCGCGACATTGCCCTTGCGGACCGCCATCGTCTTGAGTACCTGCGCCCCGGAGGGCAGTTCCATCGTCGAGGTGTAGGCGAACTGTTCGTCGCCCAGTTCCGGGGTGACCGACTTGGACACCTTCACCTCGATGGGGGTGGTGCCCGACGTCATCGTGTAGGTGGGGCACGACGTGTAGGCGCCGAACAGCTCCCGCAGCTTGCTGGAGAGCACCGAGGGGCGATCGCTGTGCACTTCCTCGCCCAGCGTGGCGTCCCGGTCGTAGGTGAAACTGGCCTCCGCCTTCGCGGCGAACATGTTCTCCTCGCCGCTCTGGCCCAGCTTCTCCAGCGCGGGGCAGTCCTGCACCGAGATGTCGTCGAACTTCCCGCCCCCGGGTTCCTCTTGGACCTGGACGTATCCGGATCCGAGGTCCGCCTGGGTGAGCAGCAGGGGGCGTAGGGCGCCTTCGGCGAGCGGCTTCGCCTCAGCCGCCGGCTTGGCCTGCGGCTTCGCGTCGCCGCCGTCTCCTCCCCCGCTGCTGCACCCCGTGATGAGTACGCCGAACACCGCGGTGCCCAGCATCCACCGTCGCGTCCCGGACGTTGAGATATGCATCATGTGGCTCAACTCCCTCCCCGATTGCCGGGACATGACACTACTGCCTCATGTCGATCCTCTCCTCCCGGCCCACGCGTGTCGCGGTCGCGCTGCCCCGGGCGAGCCGGTGCTCGTACCAGGGGAGGCGTCCTCCGGCGCCGGGGGTACCGAGCTTGGGGAACAGCAGCTGGGCGGCGGCCCGCAGGATGGTGTCGGCGGCGCTCGGCGACGCAGCCGGTCGGCGGCGAGAGCTCTCCACCAGATCGGCCAACAACATCGCGAGTAAGGCTGGTTGTTCGGTCGGAACCCGGTGGGTGGCCCCCTCGATCACGTGCACCCGCGCGTGGGCGAGCTCGGCGGCGAGGCGGCACGTGTGCACGGGCGGGATGACCCGGTCCTGCGCTCCCGTGACGAGGTGGACGGGGATGTCGCGCAGGGCGGTGAGGCGGCCCGCTACGTCGAAATCCATGATGGCCCGGAACCAGGCGGCCGCCACGTCGGTGGTCGGCCGCGGTGCCGCCGAGGGGGCCAGGAGGTCGCGCAGGTAGCGGGTGGAGCGCGGCGCACGGGTGCAGACCTCTGCTATGGCGGTGCGCGCGCTGCCCACGACGCGGGCGATCGGCGGGTGTCCGGCCAGGCTGAGGTCCATCTGGCCGCTGCTGGCGCTCACCAGCAGCAGGCCGGCCGGCTGCACGTCGGTGGTGTGTCCGCCCGTCGCGGCGCTCGTCAAGGCGGCCATCGCCCCCATCGAGTGCGCCGTCACGATCGCCGGGGTATCCGGGCTGAAGGTGCTCAGTACGGCCTGCAGGTCGTCGGCCAGCACGTGCATGTCCGCCGGGGCGTGACCCGGGGTGGAGGCTCCGTGTCCGCGCTGGTCGAAGGTGAGGATGCGTGTCCGGTTGTCGGCGGGGAGGTGGCGAAGCACGTCGTCCCACACGGCGGCGGAGGCTGACCAGCCGTGCGCCAGGATCACCGTCGCCTCGGGTGGGGTGCTCGGCTCGCGCCGGTAGACGGCCAGGCGCGCACCGTCCGGTCTCGTTAGGTGGAGGAGTTCTGCCTGCTCGTTCAGGTTCATCGGGCTACTCGACGGGGACCGTGAGGTCGACGGTGGAGCTGTGAATGGCCGGCCGGGTGGCGCCGAGTGTCTTCATGATCTTGAGCATGCGCACGTTGTCCGAGCCGGTCATGACAGTCATGGAGGAGCAGCCGAAGGCGCGGGCCTGCGCGCGGGCATACTGAGCCAGCGTGGTGCCCAGGCCCTGGTTCTGCCACGGGTCCTCGATCATGATGCCGAGCTCGGCGGTGTTGGGCTCGGTCGTACGGACCAGATTGGTTGTCGCGATGAGCTGCTGCGGATCATCCTCCGGGTGGGTGACCCAGGTGAGGCTGCGGTCGGGGCGGGTCAGGTGGTGGAACTCGGCGAGGCGCAGTGAGCGCCGGGCGGCCTGGTAGCGGGCGAAGCGCGTCGCGAGTGAGCAGCGGTCGTGTAGCGCGTTCACCGCGTCGAAGTCGTCGAGCGTTGCGGGGCGGGTGATGGTCCGGGTCCCGGTGTGCGGCAGGACGGGCTGATGGGGGACGGTGGTCATCGGGGCAGGGGTGGGCACAGTAGTCCTCGGCTTGGAGAGGGGGAAGCGGGGGGCTCAGGACACGGTGCTGGACTGCCGCAACCGCCGGTAGCCCCTGCGGGGGCTACTGACCGGGGTCCGGCACCGCCAGTTACGGCGTCGTACCCCGTGGCGGGATCCCGGCCCATCGCAAGGGAGTCAGTCCTGCGCGGTCGCCCCGGAGTGGGAGGCTGTCGTCCATGACGAAGCTGAACATCGAAGGACTGGACTGGGCGGCCGTGTTGGCGGCCCTGTTCAACCACACGGAGCCGTTCGGGATGGGCGCCCACGACCCGCTCGCCCATACGAAGCTGTCGGTTCAGGAGGCGCAGGAGATTCTGGACGCGGTGGAACCGCGGGCCGTCACCGATCTCCCCGTGCCGGGTCGTGCCTACATCGAGCCGGGCGGCGGCGTGCACACAGGACGGTACCTGCGCGGCCACTCACTGGAGCTGGTCTTCGACAAGGACACGGTCGAGGTCGGTCATTACGACCGGGACAATGGGGCGGGACTCGCCGAGAAGGTGCTCGCCCGGCTGCGGGAGACCGGTGAGGTGACCCCCGCCTAGGGCCTGTGTGATGTCGTGATCAATCGGCTGCTTGCAGGAGATCTCCGAGCCAGATCATCGAGGCGCGGAGTTCGAGGCCGGCGAGGTAGCTCTCGGGCGTCTTGTCGAAGCGTGTGGCGATGCCGCGCCAGTCCTTCAGCCGGTTGATCAGTCGCTCGACGGTGTTGCGGTCACGGTAAAGCCCCGCGTCGAAAGTGACGGGACGACCGCCCCGGCTGCCCTTCTTCTTACGGTTGGCAGCCTATTCCTTCTTCTCCGGAATGACCGCCTTGATGCGGCGTCTTCGCAGGTGAGCGCGGTTGGCGCGGGACGAATACGCCTTGTCCGCAGCCACCGGGCCCGGCCGGCTGCGGGGCCGACCGACCGGCAGACGGACGCGGATCTTCTTCAGCACGGGGACGAACTGAGGGCTGTCCGCGGCCTGACCGGCGGTCAAAACGAACGACAGAGGCCGACGCCTGCGGTCGGCAGCGAGGTGAATCTTGCTGGTCAATCCGCCGCGGGACCTTCCGAGCAGGGCTTCCTTCAGCCGGAGCCTGCGTCGGCGGCGGACGCGTCGGCGTTCTTCCTGCTCAGGCCCGTTTCCTTCGCCCCGCCCGTTCTGTTCCGCCTCGTCGCCCCTTTTTGCCGGGCCTGTTCCTGCTCGGCGGCGGCTTCCTCCAGAGCCTCCATGACGTCCTTGCCGACGATCATCCCGGCGGCGTCGTGGTGAGCGCGGACCGTCGTAGAGTCCACGCTGACCAGGGATAAGTCTGTCTTGCCCTGGCGGGCGGCTTCGGCGATCAGGCCCTCCAGCAGCGCGGTGAAGACGCCGGCGTTGCGCCAGACTCGGAAGCGTCCGTAGACGGTCGGCCAGGGCCCGAACTCGCCCGGCATCTCACGCCACTGCGCGCCTGTTCTGAACCGCCAGATCACCCCCTCGAACTGATCCCGCAGCCGCTCGGGGTACGGGCCGTACTCGCCTATCGGCAGGAACGGCTCGATCAACTTCCACTGTCCGTCGGTGAGTTGCCTGCGCGTCACGATCGTCTTCCTACCGGATCCGCCTTCCAGACGGACCCGGATGGGCAAGATTGATCACGACATCACACAGGCCCTAGTCGGATCGGCGGCCCCTCGCGGGCGAAGGGGCGGCTCCCGGCGGGGGTGCGCTTGTACGGGCGGCGGCGAGCCGGCTGCTACCGCCTCTCGTGGCTGGCCTGGCCCGGGGCGAGCGCCTGGGCCGCGGTGGCGAGGTGGGACTGCAGGAGGGCGGCGCCGTGCTCGTCGTCGGTGTGGGCCGCGTTCAGGCCCGCCAGGATGATCCCGGGCGCGCTGATCCGATTCCACATGACGACGTAGGCCTCCGGGTCCGTGGGCGGCGTTGCGGGCATCAACCCCCGCACCTTGCGCCCTGGGCCGAGGGCTGCGGTGAGCTCGGCGACGCTCATGGCCAGGAATCCGTTGCCCTCGACGGTGACGCGGTGGTCGAGGAGTTCTTCCCTGGTTGCGCCGTCCGGCGGCTCCTCCGGGCGATGGTGGCGCAGGGGCGGGGCCACGGTCAGTGCCTTGACGGTGCGGGCTTCGTGCGCGGTGCGCTCGGCGTCCTCGCGGGATCCGGACTGCAGGAAGCGGGCCCCCGCATCGAGCAGGAACCCGAAGGTGCCTTGCAATCGGAAGGTGAGGACTTCGCGTGTCGGCTGCTTGGGGACGCTGCGCGGGACGACGGAGCGGCCGGTGGCTTCCAGTTGCTCAAGGACATCGGGCCAGGGTGCGGGGGCCGTGCCCGTCGCAGGGCGGCCCAGGATGTTCCCGGCCGGCTCAACCCGGATGTCCGCCAGTGCCTCGTTCACGGCGTTGTGCATGGTGAGCCCCCTTCTGGGATGTACGAGCAGCCGCCATCTTCTCGCTCAGGGTGTGGCGCGGTGCAGTGGGGGTCCTCCACCGTCAGCGGCCCGGCGGGGTGCTCCGGGGGCCTGGCCGGGCGTGGGTGTTGCCAGGGCCGGTGGGGCTGGGCGTTGTGCCGGTGCCGAGCCCCTGCGCGTGAGCAGGGAGGGGGGTAGTTCGGCGGTGAAAAATGCGCGAGAGCACATGCTCGGGGCTCCTTGCGGGTTGGTGGTTATGCGGAGAGGCGTGCTGAGCGGAGCTCGGCGGCGGCGCTGCGCAAACGGGCGGTGCACTGCGGATAGTCCATGCCGGAGACGAGGACGTGCCCGCTGCGCTGCAGCGGGCCCACTGGGCGCTCGGCTGGATAAGGGCGGAGGGTTGCGTACGGGGTGAGGTGGGGGTGCGTCGCGGCGTTCGGCGGCAGCAGTGCGGCACTGCCGGGACCCTGGAGGAAACGTACAGCTGTCGCCCCGAGGCGGTTCTCGTCGTCGTGCAGGGTCCGGCCGCGGGCGTGATGGCCGGCCTGGGAGATGAGGTCGATCCCGGTCACCTGCTGGATCAGCATGCCGAGCAGGGGGTCGGTGAGATGGGTTGAGACACTGATGACGCGTGGCCCGGTAGAGGTGATCCGCAGGCGGATCTGGGCCGGTCCCGAGCGGTGTCCCAGGGCGGCCAGCGCGCGGCTTGCGGCGTCCTCGACGGCGGGCGCGCAGACGTCTTCAGCGTCGACGACCACTTCCACCGGGACCAGTGCGGGCTCGGCCTGCGGATCGAAGGTTGCGTGGGAGATTGCGACGACCCTGGGACCGGATGGGAAGTCGGCGGTGTACGCGGTCGCCTCGATGCCGTCGAGCAGTGGCTCGATGACCGTGCCGGTGCCGTGCCAGGTGGCGGCGGTGGCCGCCGAGAAGGCTTCCGCCAGTTCGGGCAGGCCTCTCACCTGGCGTGCGGCGTACCGCACGCGGGGCGAGGCGGGCTTGCAGACCAGTGGGAAGCCGACTTGGTGGGCTGCTTCCAGGGCTTGGTCGTAGGTGTCTGCGTGGAGGGCTCCGCTGTTGTCCACGCCTGCGGCGGTGAGCAGTTGCGCCGTGCGATGGCGCAGGGTGGTTGCTTCGATAGTCGCGGTGGGCGGTGCAGGCAGGGCGAGCTCGCGGCGGAGCAGGTCGATGGTGCGGGAATGGGCGGGGTGGAAGGTGAGCGCGCCGACGAGGGGTCGGGTGCTGGCGAACTTCTGAACCGTGCTGAGGACCTGGTACGGGTCCATAAGACTGGCGGTCCGGGCCTCGGCCAGGAGGGGCTGCTGCCAGGTTGGCGGCTCCGCATCGATGAGGAGCAGCGGCCCCACTGCGGCGAGGCGTTGCAGGGCGTACTCCCACTCCGCCTGCGGCCCGCTGCCCAAGACGACGAGATACCCGGCGGGGCCGTCGTCCCGGTAGGGCGCGTGGGTGTTCACGGGCGGTGCTCCAGAGGGGTAGGAAGTGGTGCGCTCGCTGGCGGTGCCAGAGGGTGTGGTCACTCTCGCCGGGTGGTCGGGGCGGGGCAATGGCTCCTCGCTCCGATTCCCTGCGCACGGTCGACATGCGGCTCGTTGTGTCGCGTAGCGGGACGTGAACCGAATTCCCGATTGCTGCTGGCGGGACGCGGTCCACGCCATGGGAGAGTGCGGTATTTACGCAGGTCACACGGGGTTTCTCTGGGAGTCCGGTCCATGGGGTGGGACTCGGCACGACGAGGCGGTGCTCCCACGTCCCGCTGCGCTGCGCGCGGTCGCGCGCCTCTGCGAAACCGCCATTGACCTGCTGTTTTACTTCCCAGGTGCCGCCAACTGCCGCGGCCAGCCATGTGTTTGGTGGGTCACTGGAAGACCCTCTTCCTGGAAGGGGTGGTTCCTCCACAAGATCGGATCTGCACGGTAGAGATGTAGTTGGCGGGACCCGTGAGGCGGGATCAAGCCCCGCTCGTGCCAACCAGGAGGGACTGTCAGTGATCGACGCCGAGCTTGTCGAGGCCGCCGGCACGGTGGATGACGGCATGACCGCCCACGCCCGGGTCTACCTCGTACTCCAGACCTTGAACAGCATGGGCCCCGGACTGCACCCGCTGCGGCGCATCATCGACGAGTCCGGAGTCACCAAGTCGACGGTCCACCGCATCCTGCGCGCCGGGGTGGAGGCCAAGCACCTGATCTACCGCGCGCCGGGCCGCTACGGCATCGCCACCGACGTTGCCAACCACCGTCCGGATGCGAGCGTCCACCTCAATCTGCCGCACGACAGCGCCCTCGACCGTGAGACCACCGTGCTGCAGCGGCAGACCGCCCAGGTCGCGATGGCGTTCAGCGCCGTCCTGATCGACGACACTCCGGGGCGGCTGATGCTCGACCACACCTACGGCCGCCGCAGCGACTTCCAGGCGGCCTTCAACCACGCCGACGTCGACACCAAGGTGGCCTTGCGGTACGCGCCGCTCACCGCGGACGCGGCCGGGCTGGCGATCCTCTCGCACCTCGACGGCGCTCCGCAGAGCCACCTGATGCGGGAGATACGCTCCGAGGGGTACGTGCTGACTCAGTCGCCGCTGCCGGACTGGAAGATGCTCGGGGTGCCGCTGTGGCGCGGCTCGACCGTGTACGGCTCGCTCGTCGTCATGGGGCTGCGCCCGCAGATGGAACGCAACCGGCGTGAATACGCCGCGGCCGCGCTGGCCTGCGCCGCACGGCTGAGCGCCCGTTGCGAGCTGGGCAGCGGTGCCATGCGGCTCGCGAGCTGACACGCACGGCCTGCACCCGCAACCGCGCCGGCCCGCGCCGGAGCCGGGACGATCTTCGCCGAGCAGCAGCCGCGACCGTGAAGTCGCAGGCAGTCAGCAGGGCTTGCCACCCTCTAAGGATCGCGCTCAGTCATCGTCCGCGGCGCTCCCGACCCACGCAACCGGCGTCCCCTCCCCGTTGACGCCCCAATGAGGGTCCTCTGACTCGTGCCCCGCGTCCAGGACACAGATGCGCCCCCACCGGCCATGTTTGCCGGGACAGCCCCGCTGAAGGATTGCGTGGTCGCCGGCCCGGAGCGCCTGCTCGTGCCGATCCTGCAGGGCCTCATACTGAGGGCGCAGGTGCAGCCCGAGCCGGAGCTCCTCCAGACGGATTTCCTCGCCCAGACGACGGACTTCCGGGTCGGCCAGCAGAATCTGGATGGTGGTCTGCGCCTCTCTGCCCGTGGCGCCGCGATCGGCGCCTGCGCGCCCAAGGTTCGCGTGCTTCTCCATGATGCTCGTCCCCTCTGCCCGGATTCCGCGGAGACACTCCCGTGCGGCGACCATCCTCGCCTACCCGGTTGTGTCCGGCGGGCCGGTCTTCCGCGTCCGTTGTCGAAGCGGCCAGCGGCACAGGCTGGACGGCTCCGAGCATGCGGCCTCCAGGCCGCTGCGCGCTCCGAGCGAGGGCGGGAGCGACACCCGTACGCGGCTCGCTGGAGGGCTGTCTTCACCGAAGACCGCGAGCTGGCCCAGGAGGCTGTTCGCTGCGCGTACGCGGTCTCTGACCAGCTCGAACGGCCCATCCGCGATATCCCGATGTCGCGCCGCTGCTCGGGTTCCCGATGCCGGTCAGGTGTGTGAGCCCGCCGACTACGTCAGCGTGCCGGGTCATCGGTCTGGCCGCTCGAACCGAGCGGGCCCGCGCAACATCGGCAGAGCGTGCCGCCCGCCTGCCGTGGAGGGGCGCCGATACCTCTGGTGGGGAGTGGTCGGGTCAGGCCGCGTGCTGGTCGTGGGACGCGCAGCGCTCCGGCGTCAACCGCTCGTCGAGGTCGATGAGCACGAGGGTGAGGCGCGTGAACCCGAGACGCTGGAGCGAGCGGGGGGTCTCTTCGACCAGTCGGCATCCCTGGCGGCCGACGCCCGGCTCGGGGTGACGCAGTTCGCGAACCGCGCCCTCGTGGTGGACCAGGTCGGCGCCGGTGCCCAGGACCCAGTTCGGCATGTCGGTGAGGTAGGCGTCGCGGAGCGCGGCATGGCGATACACATCGCGGCGGATGGCCTGGAGCCCGTTGTCGTCGCTGTGCCGCTCCAGGCTGGAGGAGAGCTGGGCGAGCATGGCGAGTTGCCACTTGAGGTGGTCGATGAGGATCGCCGGGGCGTCCGGGTGGAAGAGTCCGAACCTCAGGAAGTTGCGCGTGGGCATTGCGGTGGGGTGGGCCCGCACGCCGCTGAACAGGTCCCGGAAGGCCTTGTTCGCCATTTTCACGTCCCACGCCTGGTCGATGACGAACGAGGGCAGCGAGAGCGCGTCCATCATGACGGTGTAGTCGCCCAGGAAGGCGGCGACGGCGGGATCTTCCGGCTCAGGGCGGTAGAGCGCAGCGCGCAGCTCCGGCTGCGGTGCGCGGCCGACCGCGTAGAGGAACAGCAGGGTGGTTTGGTACTCGGTCATCTCGAGGGCTTCCGCCAGGGCGTAGAGCTTCTCATCCGTCCACTCCTTGACCTGCCCTCTCTCCCAGTTCCCGTAGGCGCGTTCACTGATGTCCAAGCGCTCGGCAACCTCGATCTGACGGAGGTTGAGGTGCTCGCGTCGCCCCTTGAGAAAGCTTTGCAGACGGTATGTCTGCATCTCCGCGGCGAGGCCCTCTGCGGTCGACTGCGGGCGGGCGGCCTGGCGCACGTCCGTATACATGTACGTCTCACCCCTCGATAATGCAGCGCTGTTCGTGGCCGCATGGATGGCCGGTTGGGTGCCCCACGAGACTTGCAGGTGCGAACTGCGGCTGTGCGATGCGGTGTTGACCGTTGCCTCCGGATCCTGATCCAGCCAGTCGAACACGTTGGCGGGCTGGCCATTGCTCGCTGGGGTGCGCCGCTTGTCTTCATGTTCCTTCGTCGCCCTAGGCTGTGGCACGTCCTGCCCACTCCCCCGCATCAACCCCGCTGATTACGGATTATCCGTTTGAACGGCGCAAGTTCACGCTGCCTGTTGGCACCTCTTGTCCTGAGGAAAGTTCCGCCGGGACTTCTCCGTGCGGCGTCCGTAAACAACGGTAGGCATATGCTGCGCGCGCTGCCATTTCGGCTGTGCACAATTTGACTGAAGGACACCCTCAGCAATGCACCACCTTGCTTGATCCGGAACAGATGGTGCACCTTCCCCTTGAGATCGTTTACGGGAGTGCACAGCAACTCTGAAAATTGCAGACTGTAGGCTCCATTTCCCTCCAGTCGCCAGGCAGTCGGCCGCCGGCTTGTTACACTCGACACGATCGCGCCGAGCCTTCACTAGTCAGTTCCCGTCGATCACTGACCCCTCATCGTCACTTTGTGAATTTGTCGACACGGTAAGCGAAGGGCGTTCGGGCTGATGAAACGACCGCATCATCAGTACTGAATGACGTGTCCAACCACGAGGCACATTTGTGGGTGCGGTGAATATTTCACTGGCCGCTCTGATCGTGAGCGAAGATGCTACGGGCCGGCATCCAGGAAACCGTGCACACTCCGCCTTGTTCGCTCGCACGTGGCCCACCGAGGTGGATGCATTGCGATATTTAGGCATTCACGGAAATTCCGGCGACACGAAAACTGGTTGTCATGCCTTTGGCAGGCATCGTGGGCGTCGGGTCTGCTTGGTCGCCCCGATTTAGGCCACGACGCACAGCCCGGGTGATCGCTCACTGGAAGGGGCAATGGGGCGACCATGTGTGGCATGCAGCGAAATCATCAGGTCGCGCACTCCTGACAGCGTACTGAGATCACGTTGTATGTAGTTCTCCAGAGCCCGGAGATGCGAGCGGACTGTGACCTCGGACAGCTCAAGCTGCCGAGCGGCGGGTTCGACATGGGTGTCGAAGCTCAGCCAGGACTCGGCAGTGGCCAGCAGATCGCGGCGGTCGGCCCGCACCGGCTTGAGCAGGGTCTCGGCCCAGGCCTTGACCGGAGGCGTGGTCAGCAGATTAGTCAGCTGCGGCGGGTCGCCCCCGGGAAGGTCGGGCGATGCGGATTCGCGGTGGGTGACCAGTTCCATGGCGAGGGCCACAACGATGCGATCTGTGACCACACTGAAGTTCATGCGTAGCAGCTCGGCGGCCCGTGCAACGCGCCGGGTGACGGTATTGCGGTGCAGCTTCAAGCGGCGGGCAGCGACTGTGTAAGGGAAGGCGAGTGCCGTCGGCAGGGTTCCCCGCACGGAATCCCAGTGTGTGGGGTCGCGCATGAGGGGCGCGAGGAGGCTGTGGGCCCACTGCTGTGCTTCGAGCTGCGGGAGAAGGGTCACGAGTTCGGAGTCGTGCACGGACAAGGCGACCGAATCGGGCTGCAGGGCTGCGAACGTCTGTACGGTGACGGCCTCGTGCAGAGCGTCGGCAAGCAGGCTCATAGAGTAGATGCCGCTGCCGCCCAGTGAAGCGCTCGGCCCTAGCGCCCTCACGAGATGGGTCAGTTGGTCGCCGACGCTGCTGCTGCTCTCCTGTCCTGCAGGGATTGGATGCACGATCACGATGCGCCGATCGCTGTGCTGGTCACAAACGATGAGACAGCGGCGGCCGACGGCCGTGTTGCAACGGCGAATGGCGACATCCCGGTTTCCCGGCTGGGTGTCGATGACGAAGATCCGCACGGTGTCGGCGTCCAGGAGCCCTGGGGCCAGGTTGGCCATGACCCGCCTGGCCTTGGCAACCTCCCCGTCCAGGAGGAGTGCGAAGGCGGCATTGCGGGCGGCGCGGGAAGCGTCCGAAGCGGCTCGGTACTCCCCGACGGCCTGGTCTACCAGGCCAAGGAGCTTGGCCGCGTACCGCATCAGTCGCAAGTCGGCCTTCTCGAAGGGGGTGCGCCGGGCGACGGCGAGCACCGTGTCGGCGGTGGAGGCCGAGGCGAGCGAGATGAGCTGGGTGTGGGGTCCACCGGTTGCCTGAGTGGCCGAGCGGTCGACGGACTGCCGGATGATGGCGCCGGCGAGGTGCTCGGCTGCGGTGGCAGGCGCTGCGGCAAGTACCCGCTCAGGCTCGCTCACCAAGACCTGGGCATCCAGGACGCGGGCGAGCCAGTCGACTATGCGCTGGATTACTCGAGGGTCGGCGAGCTGGGCTGGCAACTGCTCGAAAAGGGAGCCGAGTTGGGAGGCTCTGAGCTCTGCGGCCAGCAGGCGCATGCGCTGGATCTCGTCGTGCGTGCCCTCCCACGCCTCGGCGGACGCCGTGGTCACCAGAAGGGGAATGTCGCGGCGGGCAGCCTCGTCCACGATGGCCTGGGGGAAGGGCTGGCGCGTTCCCGGCTCGGCCCGGACCACGAGGGCGGCACTCGCATCGCGGCTCATCCGTTCGAGCAGCAGCTCCAGCACGGTGATGATCCGGCCGCGCAGGCGGAAGGACACGGTGCCGGTAATGAGGACCAACGCGCCCTCGGGCAGCGCCCCTGGCACGCCATCCTCCAAGAGCTCCTCGGGGGTGATGGCGAATACTCCGCTGACTTCGGTCGACGCCGCGGCCGCGGAGCCCGACGCGGCAAATGCGAGTTCGAGATCAGACTTGTGGTCAGGCAGCGAGCCCAGCGTCGGCATGGGGCACTCCTCGGAGGGAACCGGGTCGAAGTCGTGCGGTGTCGAGCGGCCCGTACGCCATGACCGGGCCGGAGGCGTCACGGCTTCATGGCTCCGTTCCCGCCGCACGGCTTAATCGCCCCGCGACGTCCGCCCATCCCCGCCGACAGGGCGGAGACGGACGGCCATCGATTGGGGCATGGGCAGCGCGAGTTGAGTGGTGGCCCGCCGGGCAGGGATCATGATCAAGAATCTCGATCGGATGTGGGAGGAACGTGCGAGCTCGGGGCAGGGGTTGCTCCCTCGCTCGCCGGTGCCCACGAGGTCCTGCAGGAAGGCGCGCTGGTCGATGCCGTGCAGCGAGTTGCGGCGCTGTTCCGACGGTCGCCCTGTGCTGCTGCGCTGCGCCTCCATTGCCATCACTTCCCCCTCGCCTGTGTCGCGCTCATGCGCCTGTCATCGCTGCGGCGAAGCGCCGGCCGTACCGTTCCTCCGGCATCGTTTCCAGAACGCTACGTTGCCGCGCGTGGCTCCCAAGTGATCGTTCCCCGTTGCGGTTTCGCGGGTAGGCCTTACAGGCTGTGTACGCGCTGGAGCACAGGGTCTCGATCACACTCGTGATCCTGCCTTGCGTCCTCGAGCGTGTCAACTAAAGTACACACAGCGCGTGTACGGCAGATGAGGGACGGGGTTGTGAGCGGACATCAGGTGGACGGCTTCCGGGTCCTGTCCGGCTACCGTGGTCTGCGGTGACTTTCAGCGGCCGTCCCTCGCTGGCGGAGAAGCTCAAGGCCCTGATGGCCTCCCGCCGGGACGCCAAAGGCCGCGCTCACACATCGCGTTCCCTGTCCGCGGCTATCGACGCGCTCCCGGGCGACCACGCCTCGGTCTCGCACGCCGCCGTCAACAAGCTGGCCAACGGCACCCAGGACAATCCCACGTTGCACACCATCGTGGCACTGTGCAGGGCACTGGGCGGCGTTCCGCCGGCGCACCTACTCCCCCACGATGCCTACAGCGACCTCGCCGCGCTGAAGGCCTTCGAGGACCCACGTGCACGTCACATCCTCGCGCTTCTCGGCGGCATGCCGGACAGCGCGGTGGACGACGTGGTGGCACATCTGAAACGGCGCCGCGCCGAGCTAGGGCTCGAGCCGGTGCGACCTCGTGACGAGGCGGCGGAGGACGAACATCTTCTCCCGGAGGCGCCAGAGGAGGCACCCAAGATCGGGCGTCGCCGTCGGCGCAGCAGCATCGAAGCCGCTGAATACGCGGCGGACTCATTGGAAGGGCTTTAAGTGGACGGCATAGTCTTCGGGACGTGCACAGTGGCCGGCGTGCTGGTCACAGCGCTCTGCATGCGGAGAGCTGTGGGTAATCCACGTGTCTCCACCTGGTCTATCGCGTTGGCCTTCGGGGTTTGCACGCTGGGAGTTCTCTTCGCGGTCCCGGCTGTCGCACACGCGGCCGAGAGCGCCACGGGGATCCCGAACGTGGCCAAGCTGATCGCGCACATCTGCGCCATCCTGTGGTGCGCGTTCCTCCAGGTCACCATGGTCGACCTGGCCTATCGGCCGGAGTACCTGCGCTCGGCGATCTTCCAGCGTGGCTTCGCAGCCGTTGTCTATCTGGCCATCATGGTGCCGCTCTTCCTGGCCACCAACGAACCCGACGTCGCCTTCACCACCGCGCATGCCGACAATGCGAAGGTCGTCGCGTACCTGCTGATCTACCTCTCCTATGTGCTGATCACGTGCGGCGAACTGGCGTTTATGTGCGGCCGCACCGCCCATCGCAACTGGGGCATCCGCCCCTGGAGCGGCGCGGGGTTCGCGCTTTCCGCTGCAGCCGCCTTGCTCGGCGTGGCCTACGCGATCTCCAAGGGCAGCTACCTCCTCTGCTACGCCCTGGATGCGCCCTGGTCGCTCACGGCTGAGGAGGCACTGAGTCCGACCGTGGCCGGACTGTCCATCCTGTGCCTCTTCTCGGGGCTGACCCTTCCCATGATCGGCGCCCTCCGCGATCACAGGAGGCAGAAACGGGCCCTCGCCGGCTGAGGATGACTGTGGCCCCGCTCGGCCGGGGCCACAGAAATGCGCGGAAGCGCGGATGGCTGTCAGGCCGGCTGTCCCTGTCCTGTGCGGAAGCTCACCGGCAGGCTCATCAGTCCGCGAGCTCGCAGGGAGCGTCGCCACTGCGGAGCGTCATCACTGTCGAGTTCGAGGAGCGGGAAGCGCTCGAGTAGTGCGGTGAGCGCAATCTCAGTCTCGGTCCGGGCAAGTGGAGCACCAACGCAGTAGTGGATGCCGTGGCCGAGTGCGAGGTGCCCCGTGGCGTCCCGCTCGATGTCCAGGCGATCGGGGTCTTTGAATCGGTCCGGGTCACGGTTGGCGGCGGACAGCGAGAGCAGCACGGTCTCCCCCGCGGGCACGGTCACGCCGCCTATCGTTACGTCTTCAGTCGGGAACCGGCGGATCGCCAGGAGGGCGGGCCCCTCATAGCGAGCCAGTTCCTCCACAGCCGCCTGAATCTTCGACGGATCCTGGCGAAGCGCAGCAAGTTGCTTGGGGTGCTCGAGCAGCGCCCGCACCGCATTGCCGATGAGCTGCACCGTGTTCTCGAAGCCGGCGAACAGGATTAGGAACGCCAGACTCGTCAGTTCGTCCTCGGACAGCCGGTCGTGTTCGGTGTCCCGGACCGCGATCAGGTCGGACAGCAGGTCGTCCTCTGGGCTGTGCCGTTTGTGCGCGATGAGCTCCGCGAAGAACTGCATCATGGCGCCGACGGCTTCCTTGGCGGCCTGCGGCCGACTTGAGTCCGGAGCAACCAGGGCCTGCGTCCACGCGCGGAAGTCGCCACGCTGCTCGCGTGGGATGCCCAGCAGCTCGCAGATCACCGCGATCGGTAGCGGCGCCGCGTAGGAGCTGATCAGATCTGCGCTCCCTTCCTCCCCCAGCTCTTCCAGGAGTCGGTCGGCGATCGCTCGGATCGGTGTGCGCAACTGATGGACACGGACAGGTGTGAAGGCCTTCCCCACCAGGCGCCTGATCCGGGTGTGGTCCGGCGGGTCCATGTTCAGCAGGTTCGCGTCGAGAGCCGGCGGAAGCCTCAGACCCTGGTAGTTGCCGGCCTGCGCGTGTTTCTTGTCCAGTGAGAGCCGCGGGTCGGCGAGTCCTGCTCTCACGTCTTCATACCGGGTCACGATCCAGGCCGGCTGCCCATCAGTGCCTTGAATTCGGTGCACTGGCGACGTGGTCCGCAGCTGCTCGTAGACGCCGTACGGGTCAGTGATCAAATCGTCAGCGAGATCCATGCCATCACCCTAGGTCGCCTTATGGTTCATGGCCGTCGCCGACCCGAGCCGTGGGACACAGCCAGGCATGTCGCCTCTGAGCTGGGGAGCGCGCATGGCTGCCGGGCAGCGGGTGACAGGGGGCCGGACGCTTTGGGGGCAACGCAGTCGATCCCGGGATCCCTCGGCCTGCGGCCACCGATCGCAGCGCCACACGGGGAGGAGGCGCAGACGGCTATCCCGGCCCCGCTAGGCGATCCGGAATCCGTCGCCTGGCAAGGATCTCCATCTGGGAAAGGTTCGCCTTGGCGTGCGCCTGCGCTATGGGTTTCGGGCACGGCGAGCGGGGGCGACCCTGCTCCTGCAGCGCGCCCGACTGCCGCGGTCAGGCCGCGTGAGGGTCGCGCGAATCGCAGCTCTCGGGAAAGAGTCTGTCATCGAGTTCGACGAGCACCAGGGTGAGGCGGATGAGTCCGAGGGCCTTCAATGACCGCGGGGTCTCCTCGACCAGCCGACATCCCTGGAGGCCGACCTTTGGATTGGGGTGACGCAGCACACGGACCGCTCCTTCATGGTGCACCAGGTCGGCGCCGGTGCCCAGGACCCAGTTCGGCATGTCGGTGAGGTAGGCGTCGCGGAGCGCGGCATGGCGATACACATCGCGGCGGATGGCCTGGAGCCCGTTGTCGTCGCTGTGCCGCTCCAGGCTGGAGGAGAGCTGGGCGAGCATGGCGAGTTGCCACTTGAGGTGGTCGATGAGGATCGCCGGGGCGTCCGGGTGGAAGAGTCCGAACCTCAGGAAGTTGCGCGTGGGCATTGCGGTGGGGTGGGCCCGCACGCCGCTGAACAGGTCCCGGAAGGCCTTGTTCGCCATTTTCACGTCCCACGCCTGGTCGATGACGAACGAGGGCAGCGAGAGCGCGTCCATCATGACGGTGTAGTCGCCCAGGAAGGCGGCGACGGCGGGATCTTCCGGCTCAGGGCGGTAGAGCGCAGCGCACAGGTCGGGCTGCGGTGCGCGGCCGACCGCGTAGAGGAACAGCAGGGTGGTTTGGTACTCGGTCATCTCGAGGGCTTCCGCCAGGGCGTAGAGCTTCTCGTCCTTCCACTCCTTGACCCGGCCGCGCTCCCAGTCGCCGTAGGCACGGCCGCTAATGTCCAGGCGCGCAGCGATGGCTTCCTGGGGGAGGCCTAGATGTTCGCGGCGTCCCTTGAGGAAGGTGTGCAGCCGCCTGGCCTGGATCTCCGAGGCCAAGAATTCCGCGGTCTCCTCCCAGCCGGCGTTCCGCTGAACGTCGGTGTGCATTGCGGTTCCCCCTTAACGATGCGGCTTTCTTCCGGCCGCGTTGGCGGCCATCGCTGGGACACACCGGGTGGTGCGGTCGCTACCAACCAGCGTCCGATGTGGCGTGGTACGACGCCCCAGCGTCTGTTCCGCCATGCTGTGCACGGTTGTGGACCTTCTGGTGCCGAGCGGCGTCAGCGAACCGGATCTCCCGTTCTGCTGCGGTGCCGACACGGCCTGAGTGCCTGTGCCTGCGGGCACCGGCCCGGGAGCGAACAGGTGCCGCGCCATGCAGCTGCCGTCCGACTCCGGCCTCGGTTATGCAGGGTTCATGTAGCGACTCCAAGCGGGCTCGACACCGGACTCGGTGGCTCACAGCCCGCAGGACCAGCGCACCGGACCCGGCACAGGGCGCGACACTGCAGAGCCGCGCAAGGGCAGGGATGGCCGAAACGGCCCCTGCCGAAGTCAGCAGGTAGACAGTTCGCCCACAAGCAGCGATCATGCTGCATGTCATCGACAGTGTCAACGTTTGTAGCCCTCATGGCGCGCTGTGAGTCACAATGGCTACAAAGTTGACCGATGGCGATGTGGGGTACATCTGAGAGGGGGTAGCGTGACGCCCGCTGATCATCAAGGAACATTCACAGAGAGCAGGAGACCGCCCTTTTATGGACACTCCCGACACCCTCGGGGAGCACGACCTTGCGAGGGTTGTAGCTGCGCTCACCGATCAGATCAGGGCGCTGGACCGTACCCCCGAGGGTTTGGTCGACTTCGACCACATCGAGTCGACGACAGGCATCGCGGCCGACACTGTGCGGCGCCTGTTCGCCGGTGAAGCGGTCCCGTCGGAAGAGCTCAACCACTCTTTCCCGGAGCGGTTGCAGTTCCTGCGCAGGACGCACCTGCGTGAGGACGGTAAGCAGTACTCCGCCGATCAGCTGGCGCAGCGTGTGGGCATCGCCAGGGCGACCATGACCGCGTTGATCCGAGGCGACCGCAACCCCAACCTGGAAGTGAACACGAGCCTGGAACGGCTGTTCGGCGTGACGCCGGGCTTCTTCACGATGAGTGGCGAAGAGGCATTGGTCAAAGCCCTTGAGCGCGTGAGCGATCAAGTGCTGGTCCTCGCCCAGCTCAAGGGAGTTCGCATCGAACATCTGGCCCTGCGCGGCAGCATCGCGGCCGGCAATGACGAGCTGGCGCAGGAACTCCGTGCAGCGCTGCTCAGCGGGCTCGCACCTCCGGCTCGGGCGGCCGAACCGCACCCCGAGGACACGGAGTTGCGCGAGCTCACCGACACCATGCGCGCCCTTCCCGCAGGCCGCCGACGCAGTGTGCTGAACGTGGTACGCGGAGTTCTGGGCCTGGCACACGACGACGTGCCCAACAGTCCGGACCATCCCAAGAGGTGATGCTGTACGGCGTGCCTTCTACCGCGCCCGCAGCGCCGCCGCGTACTGACGGGCCAGCACGCCCAGCAGCGCGGGCTTGGACAGACTCGCGCCGCCGTCGGCGAGGCATCCGCCCTTCTTGCTCACCGCGTCCAGCCGGAGTTCCTGCACCCGCAGCAGGGCGGTGACGAAGGGGCGTGTCTGCCGTGAAGCCAGGGCGGTCAGCTGTCGGCCGGCGTCCAGGCTCCGGCGGGCCAGTTCACTCTGCTCTTCGACCAGTTTCCCCAACCTTTCCCTGGCCGTGTCCGTGGGCGTGCGTAGTTCCGCAACGGACACGGCATGGCGCTCCAGGTCCTTGCCCGGGATGCCGATGTGCCCCTGAACGGCGTCTTCGGCCAGGTCGTCGAGGAAGTCCACGCGCTGCATCGCCTCGATGAGGTCGCGGCAGCGGGCCTCGAATGCGCCGGTGTCAGCGCCATCCTTCGGGGCTGGCGTGAGAAGGCAGGCCAGGAGCATAAAGGCGGGCAGCGAGTACCCGTCGATATAGGCCTGCAGCTCGCCCTCGGTGTCGAATCCGGCGTACTCCACTTCGTGGCTGGCCCCGCTCAGGAAGTCCTCGACACGCTGCCGGAGTTGCGGGTGACGGGAGACGGCGTCCCCGAGGACCTGAAGGGTTGCGCTGGGAGCGGGCGCACCGTCGAGCACCTGGCGCGTGGCGGTCGCCCACTCCCCCAGTGCCTGCTGGCGGGCCTCGGTCGTGCCGGTGTCGATGCGCTGGTCTGTTTCGTGCATGAAGGCGACGGCCGCGATGACCGGCGGGTGCAGGTGCGCCGGCAGCAGGAGCCGGACCGTCAGGTACTCCTCGGTCTTGAAGCGCTTGACGAGGGTCCGCTGATGATCGTACGCGGCCTGCAGGTCCGGATCGGCGATGCCGGCGCGGCGCAACGCGCGGGTCCATGTGGGCATGTCGTGTTCCTTGCGGTGCTGGGTTACTGGGCCAAGAGTGCGCGAGTGGTGCGCAGCAGGACGCGCGGGCTGGTGAGGGCTCGCGGGTGGCGGCGCATGTGGACGACATCCATGTACGTGCTGTTGATGCGGGGGTCGACGATGGATGCGCGGGTGACCTGGTCGGCGGCCCAGCGCAGGAGCGGGTAGCCGAACGGGTAGGGCCCGGTGACGTGGGGCTGGGCGAGGTCGGCGGTGGTCGACAGCTGCCAGGCGGCATTGACGACGGAGGCCGCGCGCCGGAAGTAGCGGTGGGCGGGCCGGTGGGCGGGCGTTGCGGAGGCCAGGTGCCGGGCGAGGGCGTCGGCCTGGAGCGCGGCCATGCTCATGCCCTGCCCGTAGATGGGGTTGACGCTGGCGAGGGCGTCGCCCATCACGACGAGGCCGCCGGGGAGGCGGGGGAGGCTGGTGAAGTGGCGGCGCTGGCTGTCGTGGACGTGGAAGGTGGTGGGTTCGCCGTCCATCTCGCAGTGCTGGGCGACCTGTTGGAGGGGTTCCACGCTGCGCATCATCCGGGCCCGGAAGGCGTCTGGGTCTCGGCCGGGCCGGTAGTCGTCGTATCCGGCGATGACGACGTCCCACCGGTGGTCTTCCACCGCGGTGAGGGCACCGGGCTCGCACCGGGCGGGAAGGTAGTTGCTGGCCGGTCCGGGAGTGGCGTGCGCGATGACGGTATCGGGCAGTTCGCCGCCGCGGTGGAAGCGGGCGGTGGCGTAGCCGAGCAAGATGCGCATCCGTTCGGTGCGAGGGGCCGGCCAGCCCTGCTGCTCGAGCCAGTGGCCGAGGCGGCTGGAGCGTCCCATGGTGTCTGCGACGAAGTCGGCGGGCAGTTCAGCCGCCTGGCCGGTGTCGATGTCGCGGTAGGGCACGGCGTAGACGCGTTCGGCGCGGATGCGCAGCCCCTGGGCTTGGCCGGCGAGCAACCTCACGTTGTCCAGGGCGAGGACGCGCTGGCGCACGTGTTCTTCGATGAAGGTCCGGCTCGCGCCGATCATGCGGGCGTGCGGGAGGGGGGCCTTGAGCTTGCCGTCGACATAGAACTGCACCTGTCCGCCGGTGCCCAGCCGTGCCCCGTCGGCCACCATCTGCTGGGTGAGGCCGGGGAAGTAGCGTTCCAGTTGATCATGCCCTCTGGCCAGCAGGGCGTGCAGCTGGGTGCGCTGGGGTGCACCGGATGACGGATGTCGGCAGGTGCCGTCCGGTTCGAGGATGATGACCTCGTCGGCATGTTCATGCAGGATGCGGGCCGCGAGAAGTCCGGCGATCGATCCCCCGAGTACGACTGCCCGCACAACTACCCCCTTCGAGCCGGTCGGCTCATGTTCTGACTACTGAACTGGTCCTGGTCCTGCCCGTCGACGGCGCAGGCGCTATCGGTGCTCGGTGGCCGAGGCCTCGACGGCGGATCGTGCGGCCGAGGCGCGCTTGAGCGCGGCGTCGACGAGCGGGTGCGGCAGCGCGCGGGCGACGCGCACGAGGCGGGCGCGTTCGTCCTGTGCTGCCGTTTCCTGTCCCGGCAGTATGCCCGCGGACTGACCGGCCGCGGCGGACCGGAGCTGCTTGCCCTCGGACCGTTCGGCCTCCGGCGATGCCCGGTAGCGGGCGGCGGCGTCACGCAGCACCGCCGCGGTGACAACGGCCTCTAGCTCGTGTGGGGACAAGGTGCCGTCCTCCAGCTCGTGGACTGCCTGCACGATCTCGGCGCTTGCCCAGGGCTGCACGGTCCGGATGCCGTCGAGGATCTCGATGATCCGGCGGGTCAGCACGACGCGGACAGCCCCCCACAGATGCGGTTTGGCGCTGGCGGGGCTGTACATGAGGCCGGTGTCCACGTCGCCGACGACGAGCATCCACAACGGCTGCAGGGCGGCCGAATCGCGGCGCTCGCGCAGCCAGGCACTCAAGGCGGCGCCAGTCATGCCGTAGCAGGTGCCCAGGCATCCCAGGATGCCGAAGTAGGAGCCGAACACGCCGAGCGTCTGGAGCTCCTGGTGCCCAAACGCGGCCAGGATGATGGCCGGGGCCGAGCACAAAACGTAGCCGAACGTGACGAGCATGCTGCCGCCGAACCAGCGCAGGGCATGGCGGACCTGCGGGTCGGCGCTCTCAGCGCGCCGGGATCGCTGCCAGGTGTTGAGGGTTCCGCAGGCGAGGACGACCAACAGGATTGCCAGGAATACCTGCACATGACGATCGTCGGCCTGCTGCGTGTTGAACCGCAGCGGATCTGCGGGGCCGTCGAGGTCGGCGCCCAGGAACACCAGCGTCATCGCGGTGATGGCCAGCCCGTAAGCGGTGGTCCAGAGCGCGACGGTGCGTCGCACCTTGGAGCGCGGAGCGTCGTGGGCGGGCGTCCACAGGAGGGTGAGGATGTGGGTGTCGGCGTAGCAGCCCAGGATGCCGACGTAGATCGGCAGGGTGGCGATCCGGGGCTCGCCGAACTGCTCGCCGAGGAACCGGTACCCGGCTGGGGACGCCATCGCGTACACGATGCCCCCGACGAAGAAGGCGGTCGCGATGAGCGCGAGGGTGACGGTGGGGCCGCGGAGGAAGGCTAGTGTCTTCCAGCCGGCGATGACCAGGAAGATGACCGTCATCAACAGGTAGACGGCGGTCGTCGGGTCAGACACCGGCTCTCCTGTGGGTCAGGGTGGAAGAGTCGAAGTCCGCGCTACTTTTCAGGAGGAGGTGGCGCTCGAGCATCACGGTGGCGAAGATCTCGACGCGTCGTTCCTGCTTGCTGTCATACCGCGAGCGCCGGAAGAAGCTGGTCACCTCGGCGGACTTCAGCCCAGGGAACAGCTGGCGGGCGAGCTCCTGCGCCATCGGCTCGTGGGCCTCGTCAGAGCGCTGACACGCGGAGCGCGGGGCGTCGTAGAGGAGGTGCCCCAACTCGTGCAAAATTGCCAGAAGTTGGAGGAGCTCGCTGGCGTTTGAGTCGACGACGATCCTGTCGTGGTCAGCGCTGGAGCTGCAGGCCGCGGTCACCGGCAACGGCTCGAAGTGCACGAGGATGGGCCGTCCGCGCCGGGCCGAGACGAATGCGATGACGTCGTCGAGGCTGTACACACCTGACAAACCAACGTCTCTGCGGATGGCACGTGCCGTCCGGCGGATCTCACGGTAGATCGTCAGGCTGTCGAGGAGCTCTCGCCACCGGCGGGCAAGGGCATCTGCGCCGCGGGGCCTCGGGTCACGGAGGTTTCCGTCGAATCTGGAGTCGACTTCCGCCTCGCCCCTGCGGACCGTTCGCTGATGACCGCACGTCTTCACCCCGTCCTCCTCGCCCCGGCCCCGTTCGCCTCAGAAGTACCTCCACGCTGCGGCCCAGATTGGGCAGGAGCGTCCGCCGAACTACGGGACGGCCGGTCCCCCTCGGCCCACCGTATGCGCGTCACGCTGTGCCTCTAAAGTCCATTTATCTGGTCGCCGCCTTGACTCGAGGCCCCCAAGCGCCTGCCAAGCGAACCTAACCCCCGGCCATCACGGCGGTCAACTATAGTTTAAGTACGTCGAGAGAAAGTAGTGATCGTGGCCCGAGCAAACGAGACACCGGAGAGCGAGACGTCGAAGCCGGCGCCGCCGGTTCCCGTGCCTGGCCCCGGGGCCTCCTTCGCCGAGCGTCTGAACTACCTGTTCGACCGCGTGAGGCCGCCCGGGGCAGCAGAGTTCAGTAACGCGCACGTCGCCCGGACGATCACTTCTTACGGCGAGGAAAGCATCACAGGTGCGTACATCGGGCAGCTCCGCAAAGGAGTCAAGAAGCCTGGGCTGCCCCTGGTCCCGCTATTCGCAAGGTTCTTCGGAGTCAAGGCCGCGTTCTTCGTCGAGGACGAGGTGACACGTAGGGTTACTGGCCAGTTCGAGCTGTTGCGTCAGCTCAGCCAGGCGGGCGTGAAACAGGTCGCGCTCCGTGCGATCGGGCTCTCCCCACAGAGCCTCAACGATGTGATGAAGAGCCTTGAGGCCGCACGGGCCCGGGAGGGCTTGCCTCCTGCCCCAGACGACGATTTGTGACCGACTACTATCCTTCAGCTTCAGGGCTTTCGAGAGGAACACGCATGTGGCATGGCCGTCGTGCGCGCCGACCCGTGGACAAAGCTGCGGAAGTCGAACGGCGCAGTCGGGCCTTCGTCAAGGATCTGGGACTGCCAGCCGTCGACAGCGTCCTTGACCTGGTGCCGTTCATGGAGCAACTGACCGGCCGTGAGATCCGGCCCGTGCCCTTCACGCCTGACCTGTCGGACCCGGACTCCTTGGAGCCGGTGGCGGCTTGTGGCGCCTGGATGGCCACGGCCACGACGGACTACCTCTTCTACGATGAGGGAGTCAGCCCGGCGTACACCGACGTCGTCGCCGGCCACGAGTTCGCGCACATGCTGAAGCACCGAGACTCGAAGGAGTCCCTGGACGTCTCCAGCCTCGGCGGTCTCATCACGGACATCGACCCTGCCACTGCCCAACTGGTCCTCGGCCGGACCCGCTTCACCGAGCCGGACGAGTTCGAGGCCGAGATGATCGGCTCCCTCCTGCAGGAGCACGTCCGCAAGTCCCGCGCTGCGGCCGCTCGCGCGTCGGAGACCGAAGACCCCATAGCCCGCACACTGCTGCGCTGACCGGAACGGGCACCTTGAAAGACATACTTCACCCGCTCTGCCTGGCAATCTCCGGCATCGGGTTTCTTCTCCTGCTCCGCGACCTGGGCAAACACCGGCGCAACCCCGCCCTGGTCGCCCTAGCCTTCACCTACGGGTTCTCGGCTCTCAGCTACGCCACCTCGATCACCTGGGTATGGGTGCGTATTGACGGCGTGGTCGGCATCACGAACGTGGCCGTTCCCATCGCACAGAGTTGCGTAGTCCTAGTCCTCGCCCTTCAGGCCAGCGTCCTGGCCCACTGGTCCAGGCCCGTCGAAGCCGCCCGCCGGCGCACCCGGCGCCTACTCATCGCGGCTGCGCTCGTCATCGCCGCGATGGCGGTGCTCTTCGCTCTCCTCACCCCCACCGCGCAGCGCCCCACCGACTTCTCGCTCTACTACGCCCACGACCCGTACTTCCAGGTCTACCTGCTGCTCTACGTAATCACGTACAGCATCGCCGAGGTATATCTCGCCCGGTCCTGCTGGAAGTACGCCCACACCGCGTCGAACCGCTCCATCTCCACCGGCCTGCGGCTCGTCGCGATCGGCGCGGCCATCACCCTCGGCTACAGCGGCATCCGCCTGGCCGGCGTCTTCGGCGGCATGTTCCACTTCAGCGTGAAGGGCCTCGACCCCTACGCCTGGATCTGCGGCGATGTCGGCGCCGCCCTCACCCAAGTCGGCTATTTCCTGCCCACGCTGGCCCTGCGCCTGGCCTCGCTGAGGAACGGAATCAACACCCACCTCGCCTACCGGCGGCTACGACACCTGTGGGACGCACTCACCAAAGCCAACCCCGGCATCACCCTGCTCCAGCCGAGCCGGCAGCACGAAGCCATCCTGCAGGGCCGCAGCGTCAACTTCCCCCTGCTGCGTCGCACCACCGAGATCCGTCACGGCCAAAAGCTGCTCCGCCGGTACCTGGACCCCGCGGTGCTCA
The DNA here is from genome assembly GCF_040629815.1 of Streptomyces sp. NPDC005878. Classification (NCBI taxonomy): domain Bacteria; kingdom Bacillati; phylum Actinomycetota; class Actinomycetes; order Kitasatosporales; family Streptomycetaceae; genus Streptomyces; species Streptomyces sp. NPDC005878. The sequence goes on along the minus strand of NZ_JBEXWK010000023.1, from coordinate 82,161 downwards.
CCGAATCCCAGGCACGACGCGAGGACGAAGGACTCACCGGCGACGAGCTGGTAGCAGCCGTCACAGCAGACCAGATCAGCGCGGCCCTGGTGCGCCTCGGGAAGGAGGCGCCGGTCGAGGCCCCGGCCGACTACGCAGACTCGGACCTGCCCCTGCCGACCTACGACGACGAACTGCAGCACCTTGAACGCGTCGCAGGTTTCTTCACCGCGCCCCGAACGACGGCGGCCGCCACCGACCCTGCCAGCACCACATCAGGAGCCCGTACGTGATACTCCGCCGGACCGTGCTCAGCGCTGCGGCCGCCCTTGCCACAGCCACCTCCATGACCCTCCCGGCCAGCGCACGCCAGCGCCCCTCCAAGCGCCCCGAAAAGTCACGGCCTCTCCGCCTGGCGTCCGCCAACGAGCAGCTCACCGCTCTGCGCGAGGGAAAGATCACCAGTCGCAGCCTGCTGGAGCAGCACCTCGAGCACATCGCAAGATCGAACCCGGACTTGAACGCCGTCGTCACGATTGACACAGACGGCGCCCGGGCCGCCGCCGACAAGGCCGACGCACACCTGGCCCGTACCGGCGTCGTCCTCGGGGCCCTGCACGGCCTGCCGATGACCATCAAAGACGCCCTCGAGGTGGAGGGGATGCGCACTACCTGCGGCTCCCCTGACCTGTCGGACCACGTGCCCGACCGCGATGCCGACACGGTCGCCCTGCTGCGCGCCGCGGGCGCGATCATCATCGGCCACACCAACGTGCCGACGATGTGCCAGGACATCCAGACGTCGAACCCCATCTTCGGCAAGACCGTGAACCCCTTCAACCCGGAGCGAACGGCCGGCGGCTCCTCGGGCGGACCGGCTGCCGCCGTCGCCGCTGGGTTCACCAGCCTTGAAGTCGGCTCCGACCTGGCCGGCTCGCTGCGGCTACCCGCCGCGTACTGCGGTGTCTATGCTTTGCGCACCTCCCGCGGCGCCAGCCCGATCGTGCCCACCCGAGGCCACATCCCCCGCCTGCCCGGATGGTCCACCAGCAGCGACATGATCACTCTCGGCCCGATCGCCCGCACCATCGACGACCTCTCCCTCCTCCTGGACGTCATCGCCGCCCCCGCACCCGCCGATCGGCCAGGCTGGAAGATCGACCTGCCAGCCCCGGTCAAGAGCAAGCTGAGCGAGTTCCGGATAGGTGTCTGGGCTGACGACCCCTACTGCCACGTCGACGCTGACACACGGGCACTCCTTCGGCGCGTCACCGACCTCCTCCGCACCGCCGGGGCCGACATCGACGACTCCACCGAGCCCGTCGACTTCGCCGAAAGCGACAAGCTCTTCCAGCGGCTCATGTACGCCACCGCATCGGCCACCGCCACCGACGCGGCCTTCACCGCCGACGTGGAAGCCGCACAGAAGATCCCGGCCGACGACCCCAGCGGTCTGTTCCTCCACTCCCGCACCATGCGCCACCGCGACTGGTGCGTCGCCGACGAAGCACGCCAGAAACTCCGCTCCACCTGGGAGGAGTACTTCGCCGAGCACGACATCCTTATCACGCCAGCCACACCGACCGCGGCCGTCCCCGACCAGACCAGCACGCCTCCCCCGCAGCGGTACATCACCGTCGACGGGCAAAGGCGCTCGTTCTACGACCAGACCGGCTGGCTCAACCTCGCCAGCCCCGTTGGTCTGCCCTCCCTCGTACTTCCCGCTGGCACGACCGAAACCGGGCTGCCGCTGGCCATCCAACTCATCGGCCCCTACCTCGCCGACCGCACCGTCCTCCACGTCGCGAAGCAACTCGCGAAGAGGCTGCCCAGTCCGGCTCGGCCGCCGGCCTTCTCCGCGTAGTGCTCTCGGCAGCCCCACGGCCGACTCCCGGCGGGGCCGAGTCATGACGGTGTAGCCGGACGGCAGACGACGCACGGGTCTCCTGCCGCATCCCCTGGCTCGCGCGGCAGCGGTCAGGAAGGTCGGCTCCGGGCACGTGCTCGGCCAGAAGCAGCAGGACCGCGCGAGCGGTCGCATCGGTGATGCCGAGGCCGTTCAGTGCGCGGTGGGGCGTTGCTGGATCGGGGCGAACAAGAGGCGGCGTCACGCAGAGCGTGACGCCGCCTGATGCTGGCCCCGATGGCTGCCTGCGGTCGAGTCAGATCCGGCGCATGACGGCGGTGACGATGCCGAGGATTGTGGCGTCGTTGCCGTTGATGGGCGCGTAGTTCTTGTTGTCCGGCATCAGCCAAGTGTCGGTGCCGTTCCGCTTGAGGCGCTTCACGGTGGCCTCGCCGTCGAGCATGGCGGCCACGAGTGCCCCTTGTTCCGCGGTTGGTTGCACCCGTACGACGACAAGATCACCATCGAGGATGCTGCCGTCCCCGGCCATGGAGTCCCCGACCACGGTCAGGACGAAAAGTTCGCCAGATCCCACGAGTTGGCGCGGCAGAGTGAGAACGTCGTCTACCTGTTGGTCCGCAGTGATCGGGATGCCGGCAGCGATGCGCCCGATGAGCGGAACCTCCGTCACGGCCGCAGAACGTTCAGCTTCTGCCGCCCGGGCGGTGAGCTCAGCGTCGCTGGGATTGGGCTCAGCGTCCTGGACCAGGACGTAAGCGCGCGGTCGGTGCGGGTCGCGCCGGAGGAACCCCTTCTTCTCCAGGGCAAGGAGCTGGTGGGCGACCGATGAGGTGCTCGACAAGTTCACCGCCTCCCCGATCTCGCGCATCGACGGCGGGTAGCCGCGCTCCTTCACCGAGTCGCGAATACAGGCGAGAACCTTCCGCTGCCGCACGGTCAGTCCGTCGGCGCCGGTACGGATGCCGGGCGGGCGCCCGATGTGCCGGTAAGAGTTTGCGATGGCCTCCATACGGCCCCCCATCGTTCATGATCTATCGGCAAACGGTATCCCGACCCGCCAACAATACGCACGAACATTCGATCAATCGGCTTGACCTCGGAGAACTCCACCGCCGGAGTGGCCAGGTCATGTCCGGGACGGACGAATGGGTGCTCGCCCTCGTCGACGGCGCGTGCCAGGGCGGCCCGGCCACCCCCGTCGCCGAGCGCACCGCCGGCCACGTCGTGGTCGCCGGCGACGGCGGGAGGCGTACAAAGCCCTCCTCCCCAGACGAGATGACGATCGGACACCATTCGGAACGTAGAGAGCAACCAGCGGGGGCAAGATCTCGTTGAGCGCGGTGTAGGTGGGTGCACCTGCGCGGTCCCCGGCGATGGAAGGGTTGGAGCGGGATGGCTCAGCTGGTGACGGAAGCCGAGCGTGCGGCCCAGCGCCGCCTCGTCGGGGTCGTGCGCACCTCTAGCGTTTTGACCGGCGGCGGCCTGGCGATGTGGCGCGAGTACAACGCCGGGGAGTGGAAGGCGTCCGCCGCGGAGCTGTCACAGGACCTGGACACCTTGACCGTGCCGCACGAGATCGTAATCGCCTTCCGGCCGCCCCGGGCACGCGAGGTGCGCCGCCGCAAGGGCCAGGAGGTGCGAGTCGCGTTCGCCGACCTGGGCAAGCTCGTGCGCTGGATGCCCTCGCTCCAGCAGTCGATCGACCAACTCCCGTCCGAGACGCCCGGCTTCACCTTCACCTACTGTGAGCCGCGACCGACCGGAATGACGATGCTGGCGCTGTCCTCCTTCGCGGCGGAGTGGCCGGCCTGGACGGCCAAGCAGGCAGAGGCGATGGGGCTGCTGTGTGCCGAGTGCCGCTTCGACCTCCGCACACCAGGCGCCGAGCGGCGCCTCGCCTACAACATCCCCACCCAGCCGGACCGCCGGCGCCTGGTGTGCGGGGACTGCTGCGGCAACGGGCTGCCCGAGCTGGAGCGGCTGGCGGCGGCCGGGCAGACGCCATGACCGCAAACGAGAAGATCGGCAAAGGGGCCGGGCACCCAGCCGACGCACTGCTGGTGGCGGAACTCGTCGGGCTGCTCGGCGACGCCGAGAACTACATCGCCCTGTCCACCGATGAGCGGCTGCGCTACCTCGAGCGCCGCGCGGAGTCGTTGCACCGGCTCGTCGATGCGCTGGGCGACGAAGCCTCCCGCTACCTCGCTTCGGACGCGGAGGACCGGGCTGAGCAGGCGCGGAACGGAGCCGAGGTTCTTGCTGAGGAGTGCGGCGACCCGCGGCCTGTTCCGACGAAGTGGGTCCGACGTCGCTGAGGCGGCCACGCAGGACCGATGCAACGACTCCTCAAGGGCGGTGCTGTGCGCCGGCCACCGTGGGTCGACCACGCTTCCGGCTGGCGGGCCACGGGTGAACCGAACGCCGCAGGCTGCGGTACAGCTGCTCGATCTCGATGGCGTCGTGCTGGCGTTGGGCCGTGACCGGACAGATCAACATGCCGGCGACAGCCGCCCGCGGATCGGCAAGACCCTATGAGCAACACAGAGCGTCTGTTCGGGTGAGTCTGCGCGCCGCAAGGAGCCGCACACGAAGGGCGGGACGTTGTGCTGTTCGTGAGCAGCTGCACGTGTGACTTCGGTGTCATCACCGGACCGGCGGGAATGGCGGCCGGCTTCCTGCACCGCATCCAGGCCCGGGCCGCCGACGGGAGGAAGCCTCCGCGCAATGAGGGGACCTGCCGGGATGTGCTGGACATCCTGTCCGGTCGGCTCAAGGGCAGCGGACCGATTTCATTCGAGTTCGCCCACTGGGCCGACGAACTGGGTGTGCCCGTCGCCCGTCTGCGCGCGGTGGTCGCTTGGCTGGTTGAGCACGAGTTCCTGGCGCTGGACGGAGACGTGGACGGCATCGCCCGCTTGTGGGTGAACCCGTCGGTGGCCTTCCCGCCGCGAACGGACCCGAGGGCGGTTGCCGCCCGCCATAGCTTCCCCTACATCACGACCGCTTCCAAAGGCATGGCCGCCGAACAGCCCGTGGTCATCCATCCGTACGACGCGGCGGAATGGGACGGCGTCTACCAGCAGCACCTGCACATGATCGAGGATCCTGTCTGCTTCTCCTCCACCGGCTGCGCACTCCACGACGGATAGACCAGGCCACCTCCCCGCACGGAGTTGTCGGGGTCTGCGGCTGCGCGGCGCCGCGGGCGAACACGGCGAGTTCACCGCTTGCCCAGCCCGTGCCGCGTACGGTGGGCCCGCCGCCGCGCACCATCCGGCGGGCGGGGCAGTTGGGAACACAAACGGGAGGAAGAGCAGGATGACGCAGGCCGCGGTGAGCGAGGTGGACGAGCGGGTCCCGGGGCGCCGGTGGACGGTGCGTCTGGACGCCGCCGGCCGGGGCAGCGCGGCGGTACGCATCTCGTGCAGCCGCCCCGCCTGTGCGGATCAGCGCCTGCCGTCCGCGGCCGTCGGCCGTGCGGCGGCGGTCGCCCACCTCAAGGCGCACCTGCGCGCCGCCCCCGCCCCCAGGCCCGGGGCGTACTGCGCGTGCAGAGCTGACGGCTGCCACACCCATCTGCCTGACACCGGCCGGCAGGTGCGTGCCGAACCCTGGCGATGCGGCGGGCCGGTCGTCCTGGCAGTGGTCACCGACCGGGAAGGACGCTGGTGGCAGGCCATGGAGTGCTGCTCGCGGTGCGCGGCCGCCACACCCGGAGCGAAGACCGCGGCCACCTCCCAGGCCACCGGGCCCCGGCCTTCCGAACCCCTGTCCGCCGCAGCGCCGAGCACGGCGCATTTCTCCGACCGCCAGGCCGCGGCCGGGACGGGGCTGCCGGCTCCCCGCTCCGCACCTGCACGCCGCCGCCCACCACAGGCGAAGATCGCCCAGCGTGTCATCCCCCACGATCTGCGGCCCGTCGCCTTGCGGGACGAGCTCGTCGAACTCGGTGACCTCTTCCGCGCCTACCAACAGCGCACCGAGCCTGACCTGGAGCTCCTCGCCGACCTCCAGGAGCGCAAGGCACGGGCCTTCACCACCTGGGCCGACGTCAGCGGCATCGAGAGCCTGCGGCTGGAGGCCCGGCGCGCCGAGCAGGCCGCCATCGCCGCCCGCTTCCAGCACCAGCAGCGCACCGGTGGCATCACGGACAGCGACGGACCGGCCGTGTCGCGCCTGCTGAACGTGCCGACACAGGGGGACCACGCACGCTCTGTCCTCGCGTACGTGGCCGACCACAGCCCGCTGCCCGGCCCGGAGGCACGGCTGCTCACGCTGATGCTGACCTTGCGCACCGCGCACACCGGCACCGGCAACCTCGTCGGCCAGGACCTCACCGCGCTGGGCCTGGCCGACCCGGAGGACCTGGTCGAGAAGCTGACCGGCTGCGGCTGGCTCACCCTGCCCGGCACCGCCGGGGACCTGCTCGCCTCCCGGCCGGAGAACCCCACCCAGATCACCATCCCCTCCCTGGTACCCCACGAGGACAAGGCGGGCCCGTTCACGTTCGGCAAGAAGATGCGGGCCAAGCTCTCCGGCTGGGCCCAGAAGGTCATCTCAGACAAGAAGCTCCGCAAGGCCAAGGCCACCGCCGGCACACGGCTGCTCGCCCTGACGCTGGCCACCCAGACCGACGCCGCGGGGCGCCTCGGTCCCGGTGGCCAGGGCATCGCCCTGCACGCTCTCGCCGCTTGGGTCCCGACCGATTCGGGTGAACTGCAGCGCCTGGTCGACCAGCTGACCGCAGCGGACTGGCTCGTCGACGCCGCCCTCACCGATACCCAGCTCACCGGGCAGCTGACCGAACGCGTCCTCCCGCTCACCTGTCCCCTTCGGGCTTGAGGCCCGCCCGCCCGGGTGAACCTCGTGGCGGTGTGGCCCTTCTTGGCCCGCTCATCTGCTGCATGATGGGCGGACTGGCGTCCAGGAGACAATGCCGATCATGCCGAAGCCTGCCACTCCCTTGGCGCCTGTAGCGTCCTTCCTGCTGACCATCCCGCAGGGGCACGCCGCCCGTCGCCTCCTCTCCTACGCGGCTGCCCTGCCGCTGTCCTCGCCCGACGCCCAGCTGCTCGCCGTGATCATCGCCATCCGGGCCGCGCGGGGCGGCACCGGCAGGCTCACGGCCGCCGCTGTGAGGGCGCTTCGCCTGGACGATGCGGACCAGGCCGTCGCTGATCTGCGTGCTTTGGGCTGGCAGCTTCCTGAACTGCTCCTGGACCCGAACGCCGAGGCTCCAGCCCTGGTGACCGTGCCGGCCCTGGCGGCCGGACCGGGCGACCACCCTCTTCCCCTCGGGAAGGATCCGCGGTCGCGGGTGTCCGACTGGACCACGCGCACCCTGGCTGCCCCTCTGCTCACGGGGAGCCCGCCGGCCGCCCGGCTTGCCGCGCTGTTCCTGACGGCTCACGCCTCAGCCCATCTGAACGGCACGCTGCCGGACGACCTGCCGCGAGCCTGCCGTGACCGCCTGCCCGGCCTGGTGACGAGCGGCTTCCTCACCCATCTCGACGGCGACCGCTACCGGCTCGATTCCTCCATGCGGAACCTGGTTGGCCGACTGCCTCACCGGGCCGACCCGGACGACTCCCCACCGCGCAAAGGTCCGTGGAAGGTCCCCCGGCCAGCCCGGACCACCAAGGCGGAGTGGGCACAGTGGAAGCAGGAGGCCCGCCCGACGGTGCGGCAGAACGCGGAAGCGGTCGAGCGCTGCACCGTGTGCCGCCTACCCCGCGCTCAGGTGGCGGCTGCTTTCACGGCAACCCGCTACACCGGCAAGGCCCCGCGCCACGTACGCGACGCGTACGACGCCTGGAAGGCGCGCAACCCCGGCCACGGCCTGCAAGCCGCCCAGGCCACCGCCGTGTTCCGGACCAGGCATGGGCACAGCCCTTCGTACGGTCAGCTGTGCTCCAGTCTGGGCTGGCCGCGCACCCTGCGGGGCATCATCGTCCAGCAGCTCCTGGCCGACGGGTGGCTCGCCGAGATCCCATCCGTGCCGTGGACCCTGCGGCCGGGAGAGACGGCCGCAGCTCACGGGATCCTCCTGCAGCCTCGCGCTGGGTCTGCCACTCGCTTATAACTGCGATGGCCGGGACCAGTCGGACGGCGGCGCGATTCCACGGTGCACGGCGAGCGCGCGAGGGCAGCCGTCAAGGGGGGTGCAGCTGGTGCTCTGCTGGTGCAGAGCGCACGGCACCCGCCCAACGAGGTGGCGCGCGGGTGCCGTGGAGGACCAAGCCGTTCAGGCGGGGGTGATGTTCTCCGCCTGGGGGCCCTTCGGGCCCTGGGTGACGTCGAAGTTCACCTTCTGGCCTTCCTGGAGTTCACGAAAGCCGGAGCTGGCGATGTTGGAGTAGTGGGCGAAGACGTCGGGGCCGCCGCCGTCCTGCTCGATGAAGCCGAAGCCCTTTTCCGAGTTGAACCACTTGACGGTTCCGCTGGCCATTCTGTCCTCCAAGGCGACTGGGAATCGGTTCCTGCACTGCGCGGGAACCGGAGGTGATCGCCTTGGTCCTCAGACACTCTGGACAGCAGAAACGCCCGTGCGCACGCTCACGGGCGACCGGTACTTCGGAACCATGACAGCTGACTCTGACGCTACACCGTAAGCCCCCGCCCGTGCTCTCGCCCGACCGTGCCGCCGCTCGCCGACCGCTGCGTGCTTGCGCCGAGGCATCGCCGACTGCCGCTCACGGGCGGGTCACTCGGATGGGTCAGCGCGCGTCTGGAGTTGCTGCCAGCAGTGGTGGACGTGCTGCTCAGCCGCTCGCACGGCGCAGGCGGCGGCGTCCGAGGCCCCGGCCGCAGATGACGCGGCCTTGTCCGCGCAAAATGCGGTGCGAGGGCGCGCGAGGTCTGCTGCGCGCGCGGCACGCCTTCGGTCGCCCTGGTGAAGGACGACTGCACGGGCGACCAAGATCGTGGCGATGACTGCGGCGGCGGTCAGCGCGGTGGCCGCATGCTGATCGGACATGACTGTGGGCGTCCTTCGTACGGATACGTGCCGGGGACGATGAGGGCCGGTATCCGTGTCGTACCGGCCCTTGCTCATCCTCATACGTCAACCGGGCCAGGTACCGGTCAAGCGGCGGGTGGCGGTGGCCCCGGCGCGGTCGACGGTGGCTCTGACACCGGCGAAGATCACCCCTTGCAGCGTGGCAGCGAGCAGCACCTCGCGCGAGGAGCGGTCTTCGTCGGTGGCGTCCGGGGCGTCCTCATCGTGGCCCAACATCTTCCACGCCTGCTTGAACAGCGCTCCTGCGGTCATTCCGCTTACGACTCCGACCGCCAGACCGCCGGGCTGGCAGGCCCTTGCCGGTAGGCCCGCTCGGCTCGGACCACAACGGGTTGCGCGGTCCTGGATGCGGCACCCCGCCCGTGGCGCGACCTTGCGCTCACAGCGCCTGCGGGGAAGTCGCAGCGCGTCGGCGGTGACGGCGGCACGGCAGCGCCGTGGGGCCAATGGCAGGATTGCCCGCGACATGTCCCGTGCCATGCGGCCGGGCGATCCACAGATCTGGAGTGCAACATCATGAACCGCAGTGAGCTGGTGGCCGCGCTGGCCGACCGTGCCGAGGTGCCCCGCAAGGACGCCGACGCGGTGCTGTCCGCCCTCGCCGAGGTCGCCGGTGAGGTGGTCGCCAAGGGCGACGAGAAGATCACCGTCCCGGGCTTCCTGACCTTCGAGCGTACTCAGCGCTCCGCGCGCACCGCACGCAACCCGCAGACCGGCGAGCCGATCAACATCCCCGCCGGCTTCGGCGTGAAGGTCTCCGCGGGCTCGAAGTTGAAGGAAGCGGCCAAGGGCAAGTAGCTCGTCGCCCCTTTGCCGTCCCGCCCCGGCCCGTTGTGTAAGGTGGCAGCACCGACGCGGGGTGGAGCAGCTCGGTAGCTCGCTGGGCTCATAACCCAGAGGTCGCAGGTTCAAATCCTGTCCCCGCTACGAGAACGAAGGGACCCGGCAGATGCCGGGTCCCTTCGTAGTTGCGCCTCCGCCGACCTGGATTCCCGCGCTCGGTGAAGCCGTCGGTGGCGCCGACGGCTCCAGCGCCGCGCGCACATCAGCCTGTCGTCAGCGCGAATCGGTCTGGGCGTAGCGGTAGTCCAGAATGTCGGGCTGGCCCTTCTCGGGCAGGAGCACGAGGGCTTCACCCTGGAAGACGTCGACCGTCAGCGGACGCGGCGACTTGTCGTACACCGATCCGACCTTGCCTGGGGTGATCTGCAGGCCGGGCTGCAGAACGAGACTCTCCTCGTTGTGCGCGAGAGGCGCGATCGCGAGGACGCCGTCCCGGGTGCGCAGGGCGTACACCTTCTCGTTGACCGGGGTGGCGGGGAAGAAGCTCACCTTGGCCCGCGGGCCGAGGCTCTTCCCGCGCTCCTTGTAGGTCTTGAGGATGCTCTTGGCGTTCTCGTTCGTCCGGTCCAGTGCTGCGCCCTGCCTGGTGCCGCCGGTGGCGAAGAGGTCCTCGATGGCCGCGGTCACGCTCTCGGGCGCCAGGCCTCCCACCTTGGTTGCCGCGGGTGCAGTGCTCGCCAGGCCGTCTCGGGTCTGCACCGGTGGCAGGGCCTTGGCGGGGAACAGGGACACCACCTTCTTCCACCGGTTGTCGGTGGCGGAGGACTTCTCGAACACCATGACCGTGTGGTTCTTGCCGGTGGTGGTCGCCTGGGCGGCGAACCAGTTGCCCCCGGCCGGCAGGTAGAAGGTGCGGTCGGTGAAGGTGAACGGCTTGCCGTAGTCCTTCTGCTCCTTCTCGCTGAGCGTCTCGAACTGCTCGAACTCGGCCTTGCTGCGCGCATACAGCTGTCCTGCCTCCACGGTGGCCAGGAGCTTGGGGTCGCGGGCCGCGTTCGCGCGGTTGTTCACCTCTTGGTAGGTGTCCAGGATCTGGTTGGCCTGGCTAAGCGTTACAACGCCCTTGGGTGCGGGACTGGCGGAGGCCGTGGGCGGGTGGGAGGTCGGGGCATGGTCGCTGGAGGGAGCGTTGCTCGCGCAGGCGGCCAGGCTCAGCGCGGTGGCCAGGCCGACGGCGGTGGCTGCGGCCCGAGCCGCGTAGGGGTGGCGACTGGCGGTGTGGGGCATGCGGATTCTCCTCGGTGGCGACGGTGGCTCCGAGCAGCCTGTGGCCGCGTGGAGGCCTTCCGGCGCCGGATGCCAGGTCCTTCCCGTGCGGCGGGAGACGGATTGAAGTCGGCTCCCCGGAGGCGGACTTGACCGCACTTACCCCGTCGTGACGTCCGCCTGGCCTGCACCCGGAGCGTTCACCGTGGCGGTGGCGGGAACGGGCTCTGCTGCGGGTACCCGGAGGGATGTGCGTAGCCGTGCTGCTGCGGGGGCTGGGCCGGGAAAGCGTGAGGAGCTGGGGCGACGGCGGCCGCGGCGGGCGAGGGGGTTCTGCGGGTGGTGAAGCCCTCGGCGACGAGGGTGCACAGCTGCAGATAGGCGTCGCGGGTCTTGGGGCGCATCAGGTCGAGGTCGACCTCGGCGCCGGCCGCCAGGTGCTCGTCGAAGGGGACCGAGACGACCCCCCGGCACCGGGCTGAGAAGTGCGCGATGATGTCTTCCACCTTGATCATCCGGCCCTTCTCCCGTACGCCGGAGACCACCGTGAGCCCCCTGCTGACCAGGTCGGTGTAGCCGTGGGCGTTGAGCCAGTCCAGGGTGGTGCTGGCGCTGGAGGCGCCGTCGACCGACGGGGTGGCAACGACGATCAGTTGGTCGGCCAGGTCCAGGACGCCGCGCATGGCGCTGTAGAGCAGGCCAGTGCCGGAGTCAGTGAGGATGATCGGGTACTGGCGACCCAGTACGTCGATGGCGCGGCGGTAGTCGTCGTCGTTGAAGGTGGTGGAGATGGCCGGGTCGACGTCGTTGGCGAGGATTTCGAGGCCGGAGGGGGCCTGCGAGGTGAAGGCGCGGATGTCCATGTAGGTGTTCAGGGTGGGGATGGCCTGCACGAGGTCGCGGATGGTCGCACCGGTCTCGCGCCGCACTCGGCGCCCGAGGGTGCCGGCGTCCGGGTTGGCATCGATGGCCAGGACCTTGTCCTGGCGCTCGCTGGCGAGCGTCGCGCCGAGGGCTGTGGTCACCGTGGTCTTACCGACGCCGCCCTTGAGGCTGATCACGGCGATCCGGTAGCAGGCGTGGACCGGGGTGCGGATGAGCTCGAGCTTGCGCTGCAGCTCGGCGTCCTCGCGCGCACCGCCGATACGGAAGCGGGCCGGGCGGGTTCCGGGGCGGGCGCTGCGGGGCTTGGGCGGAGCACCGCGCAGGAGCCGTTCGGAGGACAGCTCGGTCGCGGCGCTGTGCCCCAGGGGAGCGTGCGCCGGACCCGGAGGTACCGGCTGCGGCGGCGCGTACGGGGCCAGGGGGGCCGCCTGCGCGGTGGCCGGCATCGCCGCGGTGTGCTGCCGCGGCGGCCAGGCTGCGGCAGCCTGCGCGGGGCCGCCGGCGTGGAACGCCGCTCCTTCGAGCGCGGCCGGGGCGGGGGAGGCGACAGCTGGCGGGTATCCGTATCCGGCCTGCAAGGGCGGCGGTGCGGATTGCTGAAGCGCGCCCGCGGCCGCGGGCAGCGGGCTTGGGGAGGCCAGGGGAGGTGACGGCATGGCCTGCACCGGTGCCGGTTGCACCGGCTGCTGGACGGCCCAGGGTTCGGGCACCGCGGGCGCGGTGTCCTGCTGTGGGTGAGGGGCGTGCAGCTGGGACACGGACGGCGCTGGGGCGGGCACGGGTTGGGGGGCGGGGGCCTGGCCGTACCAGGCCGGGCCCGTGTAGGCGGCGGCGAAGGGCCCGTGGTCGGGAGCGGCGTCGTCGACGTTGATCGGCTGGCTCTGTGCGCTCGGGACCCAGCCCGCGTCTCCCCCTGCTGGCTGGCTGTGCATGCTTGCTTGCCTCCTGATCTGAGCAACCACCGGACGGGCGGTGCTGTTCGCGGCGTCGAGCCTGGATCTGATGCGGGACCAGGAGGTGAGCGGCATCGCGGAGCCGGCGCTGTGGTCGGCCCTCTCGACCGCGGCTGCTCGCTCACGCCCGCCTGCTGCGACGTCTCCCCTTCTGGGCGGTTGATTCGGTGCGGTCATGGCCAGCGTGCCCGAGAAATCACCGGTTCTCAGCGCGCCCCAGCGATTCTTCCCGCCGGGAGGAACACCAGTTGAGGTCGGCTCCCGCCTGCTGCCACTGACGAGACAAGGCGACCGTCATGTCCGCCGTCGCGTGGGTGGGTGGCTGTGGCAGTGCCGCGCGGCCGGTGGCACGCCGTGGTTGAGGACGGGGAGGTACGCGATGGAGTGGACGCGACGGCGCCGCAGGCTGGACGTCGCCTTGGGCATCACCCGGATCGAGTTGCTGTGCGCGCCCTCGGTATGGGCGTCGCTGCTCACCCGGTGTGCGCGTCGATATGGCACCGTGCACTTCGCCGACGGAATGCAGCGGCTGGCCGGCGCCGGGCTCGTGCGCGTAGAACTGTCCGGGCTGCAGCTCGCGGAACTGATGGATGTGGCGGCTCGCCGGGGCCGCTGGTGGAGCCGGGAGGATCCTCCCGGCCGGGCGCTGTGCCGCACCGTGTACCAAGCTGTCGCCGCCAGCATCGACCAGCTGGGCCCGGACTGTGCTGAGAGCGCGATCGCGCCGATCACACTCACCACGGGCACCAGCCCATGACGACCGCCCGCACAACTGGATGTTCCCGCCCCCTCTACCCAAAGCGGGCTGAAGTAGAGGGACTTGGTGGATCGCGGACCGCTAGCCTCTGGACGCGGGGCCTGGATAGCGGCAAAGGTCTACACCACTGACCTGCCGTTTTGCACCGTATGCCCGCTTCCGTGGGCGGAGATATCGCCGATTCCCGTGGTGGACGACGACTATGTATCGACATTTCGCTCCGCCGAAAACGTGAAAGTTTCCACACACCTGACGCAGTGCGACAAGAGCGAATACCCCGAAAACGGCATCTTCCTCCACAAGATCCGAATCACCGTTCACGATCTGTCACAGGAAGAGGGTCTTCCGGAAGAGGGTGTTCCTGGTCATACCCCTATACGCCCAGGTAGAGATCTTGTAGACGGACCAACAGCACCAACTGCCCCTGCTGACGTGCTGAATTGGCGCAACGGGGAGGAATTGTGGACATCGGCTCACGTAGTTCGCATCAGCGTAGGGAGCGCGACCGCACGAACGCAGTGCTCCATGCCCTGCTCCAGCTCGGCCCCGGCCCGCACAAGTTGAGCGAGATCACCGCCCGGACGACCATGGACGAGGAGGAAGTGCGCCGGAGGCTGCTCCACCTCTTCAAGGCGAAGGTCTGCTTCCGGCCGCGCTTCGGCTACTGGGAGCTGCGCCCCACTCCTGCCGCCGCGACCGACACGCCGGGTCTCGTGCACCCCAGCTCCACTCCCCTGCTCGACGCCGCCCTGCTCCTCGAGGGCCTGCACAGCCGCACCGAGCAGGCCGTACTCCTGCACACCTACTCCCCCATCACCGGCGAACGCCTGTGCATCGGCGCCGCCGGAGCCCACGACGTGCGCCTGCGCCGCGAACTGGCCTCCACCCCCCGGGCCGTGGACCGACTGCGCCGGGCACCCCTCGATTCCGACGCCCCGGGCCTCGTCATGCTCGCCAACCTCGCCGGCCATGACACCCCTCTGCGCGAGGACCTGCGGCAGATCCGGTCCATCCAGGTCGCACTCACCGAGGCGCCCCTGCCCGGCTGGATCCTCGTCTCCGTTCCGGTCCGCCGCCTGCCCGGCGCCCCGGCGGTGCCCGGAGCCGAACCCCGCGTGGTCGCCGCCGTCAGCATCCTGGCCCCCGATCACGCGCACGGCGATCCCCTGGTCGCCTACGGGCGGCTGATGCGCAACGCCGTCCAGGCGGCCATCGGGTCCAGCGTCGTTATCTCTCACCCGCGCTTCGCGGCCGCCCAGGCCGCGTGACCCCGACCCGAGCCGCAGGCTCTCCCCGAGCCGCACGTCGGCCCCCTCGACGCCCGCACAGCGGTCCGCGCTGCCGGGCGCACACGCACGTCGGCCTCCGCGTAGGCCCCAACCAGCCAGGGAGAACGACATGTCAGTCACGAACGGAAAACCCCCGAACGGGGAGCATTCGATGACCTAGCACCCTGCGGCCCCGGTGTTGTCTGCCCAACACCCGGGCCCGGCCTTGCGCCTGATGCGGTGTGCCACCACCTCATCAACCGCCGGCCCATCGTCATCGCCCGACCTGCCAGTCGAGCGAGTCCCGGCTTCTCCGTTCGGAGGGACCGGGCGAAATCACTCCCACTCCGGAGCTCGCGCCCCTGCCAGGGGGCCTCGACGTTCCACAACACCACCGGGAACGGATCGCGTTCATGATGCAGCAGACGGCTGCCGCTTGTCACCCACCCCTGCCCGAATCATCCAGCTATGCCCTCTGCTCGGGCCTGCTTCTCCTCCCTCCGCTGAGCGATGCACGGGTCGCTGCCTCAGCACTTCCGCCACGCCCGAGGGACCGCTCCATCGCCGTCTCAAGGACTTCCGCAGGGGCGCTGTGACCATGAACAGAGCGACCGCCCTACTCCCCGCAGCCACCGCACTGTCGACACCTGCATCCCGCCACTCCCCCATACCGAGCACGGCCGCGCTCACCTCCCGGCACGCATATCCGGCGCACCGGCAGACGAAGCCCTCCGCGCCCGCCCGCCCCGGGGCACAGCTGCCACGGACCGGACTCCTCGCCCCGCTCCCGCCCCTCTCCGTACGGATGCACAAGCTCCTCGTCCTCGGCGACCAGGACGCCGCGTACGCGACCGGCAACCTCCAGCGCGGCGGGAAGAACACCGCCGCATCCGACCACGCCTGGGCCATCACCCGCGCCGTCGCCGCCGACGCCGTCCGCGCAGGATGGAACCGTGCCTCCTTCGTCCAGGTCATGCTCGACGGCCCCTACAAGGCCGGCCGGCACGCCCGCACCCTCCAACACCGCCGCGGCTACGACAAGGCCGCCGCATGGCTCCAGCGGGCCTGGGACGGCGCCCAGCAGTACGTCCGCTCCACCGACCCACTCACCACCCGCCAGGACTTCCACGCAGCCCTGGCCGCCCTCCGCTCCCGCATCGAGTGCACCCCCTGGAAGGGCATCGCCGGAAAGACCGACCTTCGCAACCTCATCGCCCGCATGGACATCTGCTCCCAGGCTGGCAGCTGGGACCACACCGTCTCCGAACGAGACCTCGCCGAGAGGATGGGCTGCAGCCGGACCACCGCCCACAAGTCCAACCAACGCCTCCTCGACGCCAGGATGCTGCGCCAGCTCGACAACGGCTCCCCCACCGAAGGCGCCCGCTGGATGCTCATCTCCCGCCTGCCTTCCACCACGTCTCACCACTGGTCCACCCCCAAAGGGCCGGAGGCTGGGGGGGCCATGAGTGGCCCAGCCGTGAGACAGAGCGACACCGACGCCAACCTCGACTCCAGAACGGCAAGCCGACTGATGTCCCTTGACGCCTTCGCCCACCACGGCCTCGGCGGCAGCGGACTCGCGGTCCTAGCCGCCCTGGCCGAACGAGACGGACAGAGCCGGACCGAACTCCAGGCCAGCGCTTCCATCTCCCGCCCGACCGCCTACCGACAGCTCGGAAAGCTCAAGAACCTCGGACTCATCCGTCACGAAGGCGAGCTCTACCACCTCTCCCCCACCGCCCTGGAAGGCATCGGAGCGCCGACGCAGCACTGCACCGACCCCGTGGCCAACTGGACCGAGACCGCCGAACGCCTGGGTACCGCCGGCACGGCAGAACGACGACGCCGACACCACGAGGCCCAACGAACCCACTGGCGCCTCGAACAGGTACGCCTTGCCGAGCGCCGCCGCGCCGCTCAGCAGTCCCCCCTCCCCCACCCTGCCGTGGCTCTGCCCCAGTACGTGCGTGCCGACGGCTGCGCCATCGACCCTGCCACCGGCGAAGTGATCGAGGGACTGGTTGTGGCATCCGACGGCAGATGGATTTGGGACGACGGCACGAAAGGTGGATGAAGAGCCCCAACGAGTCCTCTTCCACGGCGTAATCCGTGCGCGTCCGCCAAAGGCTGCGTCTTCAACCTGACGAGCGCAGCGGCTGAGCTGCGCGCCGGCCAGCATGAGGCCGTGGTAGCCGGAGCCCTCGGCCTCGCCCCAACGGCCCCATAACTCGCGCGGCCCGGATCTGGACCGGTTCCCAGCTGCCGCCCGGCAACCAACGGACAGCATGCCGGTCACCAAACAACTCGGAGAACGGCACCGCAGAGCGATGGTTCCGATGAAGATCAGCACCGTGGGACCCCGCCTGCTCGCTCACATGCACGAATGACTCGCCACTCATCAGCGACCTCGCACTGAACGCGTGCCGCCAATCCTGGCCGCCGCCTCCCCCAGAAGCCCTGTGTGCCCCTGTGACGGCCGAACAGGGCTTCCAGCGTCCATTCACCCCAACCGAGTTCCGATAGGCCCTCTCGCGCGAAAATCTACAAAAGAGCAGGTCAAGAGGCTAGGGAGCGCTTCACGTGTGACCTGTTTAGGGCAATATGCCCGATCTCCTCTTCTGTGAGTGCTGGCATGAAGCAGAGCCCCGACTCCCTGGCACGCACCGAAACTGCACCACGGCAAGGCAGCCAATACGCCACCTGCATGACCCCGTTCAGCCACCGCACGGACTGGGGTTCCCATCGAAAGAGGGCCCTTCCTCCCGGCCATGCCGATGCAAATGAAGGCGCTGATCTAGCGACCGGCTGTGCCCGTTCCGGGGTGGAACGAGCGGGCAGAGTACTCGTACAGGCCCCCTTTCGCGCTACTCGACGTGGCGCTCGATGCGACGACATTCCACCCAAGCCTTCTGTCCCACGTGGGTCGCTCGAGCATGCCAGCTCCGGACGGGCCCACCATTCCCCATGCCGTTCTCCCCAACAGGAGGTGGGCGGAGCGTCGGCTCGGCGCCCCGGTGAGTGCACAGAGGCTATAGAACGCGAAAGCGATGGGGCAGACCGGCGAGCCCTAGACAGCGCCTCCACATGGGTGCACCGAATCCCGCGGGCGTGTGGTTCCCGTCAGTAGGCATCGAAGGCCAGGCACCGTGGCAGCGGCCTTCGGCGACTGCTAGTCCACAGGGTGCTTCCTACCAAGACCCGTCTCTGTGGTGGTGTGCCTGGGTGGCAGTAGCGCAAAGCCGTCCATCACGCTTCACCTACAACCACCTAGTCGTCGCTGGCCGAGCCGTGAGCCGGTGGGCAAGATGAGCCCCGTCGCCTTACTCAGCATGCACGCGACGCTAGCCCTCTGCAGACTTTAGTCCGGAGTTCGAGGCCGTCCGTCAACTCGTGTTGTCGAAGGAGCCGTTCTTCGTAGCACTCCGGTCGAACCTCGAAGAGGATGCCTTGGTCGCGTGCGGCCGTAGGCGTCGAGCGGGGTCTCGTTGCCTATGCAGCAGGGCCAGTCGAGGTTGACAGCAACGGTGATCGGCTGTGCTCGGCAGTCCCTTCCGGTCCGCGTGCCGAGTCTGTGCCCGCGCATCCCGGCCATTTTGCCCCACCAGAACCGCACCTGAGTGCGGTCATGGTGGCTACATGGACCCTGTCGCGCAGAGACCGACCCAATGCGTAGATCTCGACGCGGGCTTTGACCGCGGCGGGTGAAGTGCGTGCCCTCGGGGATGGAGATCGCGCCGTCGCCCATCGGCGGTCCACAAGATCGTGTCGCGCAGACTGTTGGTGCCACCCGAAGCGTCCTGGGCTTCTCAGGCGCGTTGGCCTTCCTGCTCGTCGATTGGCAAGAGCTGTCCGAGGCGAAGGGATCAGTGTTGTCACCGATGGCAACCTACGGATGCCACTCGTTTCGGAGGCCAGCGAACTCTCCGTATGTGTCTTCGTCTGCCCCTCGCCACGTAGCGTGGAAGTGGTGAGCAGCCGCTTCTCGATAGACCTGTCGCCCTTGCCGGCGGCCTACGCGAATCTCGACAGAATGCATCTACTTCTCCGTCTGGTCAGCGTGCATCAGGCTGAGCCAGCGGCTCTCCTCAAACTCCCGATGGAGGGCAAATGCGAGCAAGGATGTCCACCTCAGTGCGCCTCTCCGGCGAGTACGCGCAGCCCAGCGCCGCGGTGACCTTCTCGATCTCCGGGGGGGGGGGGGCACAGCTTTCTGGTGCGTTGGTTGAAGAGGTCGCGCCTGCGCGGCTGCACTCCCAGCCGCGTCCGGAATCCGTGCTGATACTGACAGGCATGACCGGCATGGAGCGGGCAGCTAGGCGGGGTCCGCTGGCCACCGCCGGCAGTCGCGGGTGGTGTCTGTTCACCCCTGTTCCACCCAGATCATGCGGCGGCAGGACAGGTGCAGCAGTGTCGGTGCTACTGCCACGAGTCAAGTCTCTTCCTCTCCCCCTTCCTCCTCCAGACGCTTGAGCGAAGGTGCTCTGACCTGCAACAATACTTGAGGTCGAAGTCCTGTCGAGGGGTCAACAAACACCAAAACAAACACAGCAACACACAGAGAACAATGTGTGTTGACCAACATGCTGGCAAGCTGCGGAACAGGAGGATGGCAAGACTGATGACTATGCACGTCGAGCCATCTTCACCCGTGGAGCCACTCCAGCAGGTCGACAGCCGGGGCAATAGGCACGACAGCCTGGGTTTTGTTAAGAGGAGTGCACTACGTATCAGCAAGTGGAGTGAATCGCGCACAGAAGCGCTTTGCATCACTCAGCTTGCCTCGCAGGGTTGCGTGCCTGTGTGTGAGGATGGTGACTTTCCTGGGTACAAGGCAGCACCTCTTAGCGTTTCCCTACGGCAATGCAAGCACGGGGTCATGTGTGCGCCCCCTCCCGGAGGAGGGCTCGCCATAATTCATGTGTCTGGTGCTGCTCAGATGCAGGCATTGCAGCCGGTTGCTCTGAGTGCCGTTCAAAGTGCCCGTCATCATGCTCAACTGCGCGCTAAACAGACTGCTTCCCTGAGTCGATTGACGTTTGCCTCCATGCGTGCGAGCAGCATGGTGGGCGTGCAGGGGAGAAGGCCCGGTAATCCTCACGCATGTTCACGGGTGCTCCATTGGGCGCATGAGCACGGACGCGCGCAGGCCCGTCACCGCGCTCACCTGAAGGCACTGACCAATGCCGACACGCTGGCTCGGACACGTGTTGAAACGCGCGAGGCCACACCGGCATCGGTGCTTGCATGTTCACGGGTGCTCCATTGGGCACATGAGCACGGACGCCCGCAGACCCGTCCACGCGCTCACCTGAAGGCACTGACTGATGTTGAAAGGCGCGAGGCCACACCGGCATCGGTGCTTGCATGTTCACGGGTGCTCCATTGGGCACATGAGCACGGACGCCCGCAGACCCGTCCACGCGCTCACCT